>JAHEKA010000319.1 GCA_024638585.1 Rhodospirillales bacterium | reverse complement strand
CGAGGATAAAATTGGCGATATAGGCGCCGCGGAAGATCTGCGCGTAGCGCACGCCCAGGGCGTCGGCCCAGCCATAGGCTGCGGCGGCGGCATCGAATGCCGCGGCATCCAGCATGCCCCCGCCCGACCGGCGGAAGTCGGTTGCCAGATCGTCGGGGGGCGGTGGAAGAAAGTCCGAACTCCGCGGCTTGCGGATGCCGAGGACACACATCAGCCAGGGGAAAACCAGGCAGTAATTGTGCCCCCGCCACCGCTCCGTCAGGAAGGCCTCCAGCTTGGCCGCCTCCTCTTCCGACGACGGCGGCCTGAGGAGTTCGTCGACAACCGCACCAAGTGACTCCTCAAGGGGGGCCGCGGGCAGGTCTTGCGGATTGCCCGTCGCGGCGATCGCCCGACGGTCAAGGCCCGACCAGAGGATCCGCGTCGGCGTCTCTCCCGCGGCATCGACATGGACGATGGGGATGTTGTCCCGGACGGCCCGCTCGATCAGCTCCGTGGTGCCGCCGCGCCCCGCCGACGCGCCGCCGTCCCAGACCGCAAGCAGCAGATCGGAATTGTCGAGGATCGTGACCCCGGCGGCTTCATAAGAACGGTCCTCGGCCTCCCGGCGGCCCGGCAGTTCGAGGCATTCGGCGGTCTTGCCCACGAGGTCCCTGAATTCCCGGCGCGAGGATTCGGCCTCGAAATCCTTTTCGAACTCGTCTGCCCCAAAGGCCAGAACCGCAGATTGGCTTTGGCCGCGCGCCAAGGCCTGAAGGGCGGCCATACGGTCCGCGCCCTCGGCAAGGCCGGTCAGAACGTTGATGGGCGATGTCCCGTCATCAGCGGCAAACACGCGCCCATGACGGGTGCCGGTGTCCCGGACCGCTGCCGCCATCGCATCGAGCACCCGGCCGATCGCTGCAGTGACGCTGTCGCGGGCCGCCTCGGGCAGGCGGTTGGGCCGGTGTCCGACGACGCCCAGTGTCAGAGCAAGGCGTGGCTTGGGGGGGCTGGTGGCAGGAGCGCTTCCTTGGCGGTCACTCATTTTCCCAGTCTATCCCATCGTCGTCTTCGGCGGCGGGGCTCACCAGATTACCCGGTCGCGCGCGCATCCCGGCATGACCCCACGTGCCTTTGTAATTGCGCGGCAGTGAGTCCGGCAAGAAGGATTCCTTCTTGCGGGATGCATTCGGAATCTGATCCGGTTTGCGAATTCACCCGGAAAGGATCTGCGACGGCAGGCAATCCTTTAGGACCGCCCCCCTCGTAAGCCGACACGGGCGTTGGGCGAGAAAGAGTATTCGGAGCCTGGGGCGGCGGAGGGATTTCTCCGCGCCGGGGAATCAGAATGCAGCGACGCCTACGCCTTGGGCCGGGAGGAATTATGGTGCGGCACGCCGGCCCGCCAAGCGGATGAGCCCTTGCATTTCGGGCAAACCCTCTCGCCTGCCCAGGAACTGAGAAAGGCATGCTGGCAACTCAGGCAGTTGCGCAGCTTGGCATTCATGTCAGCGGCGTCTTCGGCCGCGGTGGGTTTCTTAATGCTCATGCGATGCTCCCTATCGGTACGGCCCGGAATTACCGCCGTGCCTATGCCCGTCCTATCAAGCGGGACACCCCCGTGCGGGGACCAGTCTGGCTGGGGCTTGCTACGATCAGCCATCGTAGGCCGGTTTCGGTCCGGCGCCAGATGAAACAACCTATTTGACGCAGACCGAGAGCCATCCGCCCCAAATGATACCGGCGGTTCCCATTAAAACGATGCCGCCGACCACGCCCCATAGACACGTCAACATCTGGTCCCAATACATTGTCGTCCTCCTGACTAGTGGCCTGCGGCCATGAATGCGACACCACGGCGTTGTGCCTTCGGGTTTGTTGCCCTCGAATTGAACCGAGGGCCGCCGGTTTCGATGCCGCCCCCACCAAAGTGCGTTCGACGATTAAGGCCGGACACAGGATCCGCTTCGCTCCAGGTAAGGCGGATCGCATCGCCATTCGTCTCCCGAATAGGCGATATGGGCGTTCTCGGGCACTTTCATCGCAACACAGGTTGCGCCAATCGCCTGGTATCCGCGTTCGCACTTCCAGCCGCGTCCATCATAGGTTCTGGCCAGGTAGCCGTTCGCAGGCACCTTCACAGGCTCACACTTGGACTTGGTGGCGCGGTATCCGCGGAGGCATTTCCAGCCCGAACCGAATGAGGATTTTACGTAGTATCCGTTTTCGGGCACGGTGACCGGTACGCATTTCTGCCCGACCTTGCGATACCTCGCCTCACAAATCCATTCGTCACCATCATCGTTCAGGTACGCATTCTTGGGCACCCCTATGATCGTGCAGGATCCACCCTTCACCTTGTACCCACGGATGCATGCCCAACCCGGCCCGAATGACGAATCGAGGAAATAGGCATTGGCCGGCACCTTGACCTTACGACAGGTCGCGCCATCCTTGCGGAAACCCCGGTCGCATTGCCACCCTCCACCCGATTGGTCTAGGAACGCATTGGCAGGGACTAAGATGGCCGTGCAAGCCTTCCCCACGTTTTTAAATCCACGTTTACATTCCCAACCACGGCTATACGACGTGTCCGTGGCATACGCGTTTTGGGGAACGATCACCGCCCGGCACGCCCCATTCGCCTCCCGAAAACCAGGATTGCACGACCACCCACTGCTATAAGGGTCGGCTTTCGCATTTGGCGGTGTCGGGCCTGAGCCGGCCTCGGCGGATGTCATAGAAGCCGCGATCAGGAAAGAGAAGAACGCTGCCAAAGCATACCTTGCGGAGCGCGGCGATTTTTGGGTTTTCATACTCTCTTTCCCCGATAGGTCACGATCTAGCGTGGATTGGGAGCGGCCGATTTTGGCGCTTCCGGATTTGCAGCCTCTTTGCCGGCGTCTTCCTGAGACAGACGCAGAGCCCTCAACTTTGCCATCCGGACCTTCCTCTCTGCCCGTGCCTTGTCCTTTTCCTTCTGGATCTGCTTGTTCTGCTTTTGCTTGGTCGTGAAATGCGCCTCGGCGGCGGCGCGTGAGGGTTTGTACATGTCGGCAGCTCTTGAATGATGGGTGCGAATGCCCCCGGTTTTTGGGTCTGTCCCCAGCGACGGGAGACGCTTCGCTTCGGGGAACAACGAAAAATAAAACCGAACGCAACCGCCCGGGCCTTGACCCGGGCGGTATTTGGATCGGCTACTCGACGACGGAGAGGTTCTCGGCGGAATGTTTGCCGTTCTGTCCGAGCTGCAGCTCGTAAGAAACCTTCTGGCCTTCGCTGAGTGAAGTCAGCCCGGCGCGCTCCACGGCGGAGATATGGACGAAGGCGTCCTTAGATCCGTCTTCCGGAGAAATGAATCCGAAGCCGCGCGTCGAATTGAAAAATTTCACGGTACCTGTGGTCATTGTCGTATTGCTTTCATAAGTCATTGAGACCCGAAACGCTCTTGCGTCCGGGGCGAAAGATCGCACAACAAATTCAGAAAATAGTCTCCCGCCCTCGGGCGGAATGATCGCCAAACCGGCTGTGGAGCCGTCACAGATTATATATGCGCCTTACATGTTAAAAAAACAAGTATTTTCTATCATTTATGAAAATGAATTTGGGGGAAAACAAAAAACACTATATGAAAAACCAATGAGAATTTTCAGTTTTTCATTTCTTTTATCGGGTATTTACAAGAAGAAGGCAATTCAGCCCTAGAAAAAACCGGCCGGCGGGGTGTCGGCGGGAGCCTACCGGCCTCCCTTCGCCCCATCGCAACCGCGGAGGCGCAACACCGGTGCCGCAAACAGACCCTACCGCAGCCGCCGCGCAAAAGGACCTGATCGAGTGCAGGGCCGACAATTCGGTCCACGCCCTCAGCCTGGTCTTCTGCCTGCCGGCGACGGCGCTCCTGCTCTATCGAACGGGGGGAACCGGCGACGGGCTCGCTGCGGCCGCCGCGATAGCCTATGGGTTCGGCATGCTGACGATGTTCGGATTCTCGGCCGCCTATCATCTCGTGTCCCGCCCGCCCTGGAAGGACCG
>JAHEKA010000318.1 GCA_024638585.1 Rhodospirillales bacterium | reverse complement strand
AGCGGGCCCGACGGGACGATTTGGGCCTTCGCCGCCTGTCCCCTCGGTCTCCCCGAAGGCACCTATCGGCTGGAGGGGCGGATCGGCCGCGCCCGCGCCTTCGATGCGGCCCTTGGCTGGGCGCTCGGCGCCTATCGCTTCGCCCGCTACCGCAAAGCGGAACGGAAACCCGCCAAGCTCGTCTGGCCCGGGGCGGCCGACCGCAAGGCGGTGGAGAACGCGGCCGCGGGCACCAAACTGGTGCGCGACCTCGTCAACACGCCGGCCGCTGACATGGGGCCGAGCGCGCTGGCCGGGGAGGCCCGGCGCCTCGGCCGCGCCTACGGCGCGCGGGTCTCGGTGATCACCGGGGATAGGCTGCTCAACGCCAACTATCCCTCGATTCACACCGTCGGACGCGCCGCCAGTGATGCGCCCCGATTGATCGACCTGACCTGGCGGGGGCCGGGCCGGGGCCGGTTGCCGCTGATTGCCGTGTGCGGCAAGGGGGTGTGTTTCGACACCGGCGGGCTCGATCTCAAGTCGGCCGCCGGCATGCTGATCATGAAGAAGGACATGGGCGGGGCCGCCCAGACGCTGGGCTTGGCCCGCATGATCATGGGGGCCAGGCTGGGGGTGCGGCTCCGGGTGTTGATCCCGGCGGTGGAGAACGCGGTCGCGGGCAACGCCTATCATCCCCAGGACGTCATCACCACGCGCAAGGGAATCACGGTGGAGGTGGGCAACACCGATGCCGAGGGCCGCATCGTGCTGGCGGACGCGCTGACCGAGGCCAGCACCCAAAAGCCCGATCTGCTGATCGACATGGCAACCTTGACCGGCGCCGCCCGGGTGGCGCTCGGTACCGGGCTGCCGGCTCTGTTCTGCAACGACGACGGCTGGGCGGACAAGGCCGCCGCCGCGGCTGCCGCGGCCGGCGATCCCCTTTGGCGGCTGCCCCTTTGGGCGCCTTATCGGGAGATGCTGAATAGCCCGGTGGCCGACATCAATAACATCTCTTCCGGGTCTTATGGCGGGGCCATCACAGCGGCGCTGTTCCTGCAGGAATTCGTCGGTCCCGGGATCCCGTGGATGCACCTCGATTTCATGGCCTGGAACACCGCAAGCCGCCCGGGCCGCCCGGAAGGGGGCGAGGCCCAGGGCCTGCGCGCGCTGTTCGCGCTGATCGAAAAGGAATTCGGCGCCTAAAAGGCGGCGGCGGGGCGCGTGCCTCCCCGGGGGACGTTCAGATGTCCGTGCCGGCGCCGACGGTTACGGTCTTCTCGGGATCGATGCCGTCGCCCACGGCGACCACGCAGGATACGCCGTCGGGCTTGGTCAGGACCGCGGTCCAGGTGCCATCCTTGGGCGAAACGTGGAATTCAAGCAGACCCTTGCCCTTGATCTCGCGGACTTCGGCAAGCTGTTCGCCGTAATCGGTGATCAGGGTATCGACCATCATGGATCGGACGAGGCACGGCTTGGTCGGGGCGCTGACCGCGTGGTTCGCGGGGGCCAGCATCAAGGATAAAGCCAAGAGCGGTAACCAGGTTTTCATCTCGTCCTCTCTTCCGATCCGCCTGCCCATGGGACCGGCGAGCCGATGCATCGCGTGCTGGGACCTCCTTAGTCCCTCGCTCTAATTCCTCCCTGGGTGTTCTGCCGTTGTGTTCTGGTCCGACCCCGTGGCCCGTTTCAGTGGCCCGGGGGGCGCTTTTCGCCGGGATCGGGCCCCTCCTAGGGCGCGATCCACCGCCGGAAATGCGGACACTACCTGCAATTGATTTAGGATTTGTAAAACTGTGTGACAAATTTTGGGCAAACGCCCGGACCGCCCGGAATCAGTATTCCCTGGCGCTGTCGACCAGGCCGATCAGCGGTTCGCCGGCGCGAAATCGGGCGATATTGCGCGCAATCGTGCGCGCCGCGGCGTCCGGGTAGGTCAGCGACGCGATATGCGGCGTCACCCGGACCTTTGGACAGGACCAGAAGGGATGGCCAGGGGCCAGGGGCTCGTCGGCGAACACGTCGAGGGTGGCGCCCTTGAGTCGCCCGGTTTTCAAGGCCTCCAGCAGATCCGACTCGACCAGATGGCCACCGCGCGCGGCATTGATCAGCACGGCCCCTTGGGGCAGGGCGGCGAAGCTGCGCGCGTTCAGGATGCCCGTGGTCTCGGGCGTCAAGGGCAATTGGCAGACCAGGATATCGGTCCGGCCCAGGAAAGGCGCCAATCCCTCCGGCCCTGAAAACACCTCGCCCAGGGGCCAATCGCGCGGCTCTCGCGTCCAGGCGGCGAGGGAGAAGCCGAAGCGGGCAAGGGCGTCTCCGGCGGCGCTGCCCAGCACGCCGAGGCCCATGATGCCGACCCGGCGATCGGGCGTGCGCGGCGGGTGCAGATGGCGCCAGGTCTCGGCGGCCGCAAGGATCGCGTAATCGTCCATCTCCCGGTGATGCCAGAGCACGTTCATCACCACGTATTCGGTCATCTGGGTGGTCAGCGTCTCATTGATCAGGCGGACGATGGGGACGTCCTTGGGCAGATCAGGATCGGCGAACACATGGTCGACCCCGGCGCCGATGGAAAAGATCACCTTGAGATTGGGCAGGGCGGCCAGCCGCCCCGGCGGCGGCTTCCAGACGACGGCGAATTCCACGTCGGCGTCGCCCTCGGGGCCGCTATTGATGCGGATGTCCTCGTCTTCGAATTCCTTCCTGAGCCCGTCGGCCCAGCGGGCGGCGGAATTCACGGACGGGGTCAGGAACAGGATCGCCATGGCGCGCCGGGCGGCCTATTGGCGGACCGTGCCGTCATCCGCGACCGTGAGGTCGAAGGCCGCGGCCATCAGGGCCTTGGTATAAGCCGTCTGCGGGTTGTCGAACACCTGGGCGGCGGGGCCGTGCTCCACCATTTTACCGTCCTTGATCACCAGCACCTCGTCGGCAAGGGCGCGGACCACCTTGAGATCGTGGCTGATGAACATATAGGCAAGCTCGTGGCGGTCCTGCAGCTCGCGCAGGAGGTCGACGATCTGGGCCTGGACCGACATGTCCAGTGCCGAGGTCGGTTCGTCCAGGACGATCAGCTTGGGCTTCAGCGCTAGCGCCCGGGCGATGGAAATGCGCTGGCGCTGGCCGCCGGAAAATTCGTGGGGATAGCGGTGCTTGGCGTCGGGATCAAGGCCGACCTCGGTCAATGCCGTGTCGATCAGCGCCTCGCGGCCCGCGGCGTCGGGCGCGATGTCGTGGACCTTGAGGCCTTCGCCGATGATCTGGCTGATCGACATGCGGGGCGAGAGGGAGGAGTACGGGTCCTGGAAGACGATCTGCATCTCCCGGCGGAGCGGGCGGATTTCGCGCTCGTTCTTGTCGTCGATCCGGGCGTCACCGAAGCTGATGGTGCCTTGCGAATGTTCCAGGCGCAGCAACGCCAGGCCCAGGGTGGTCTTGCCAGATCCCGATTCCCCCACCACGCCCAGCGTCCGCCCGGCCCTGATCGCGATGGAGATGCCGTCCACCGCCTTGACGTGGCTGACCGTGCGCTGGAACACGCCGCGCTTGATCGGGAACCAGACCTTGACGTCGCCGGCTTCCATCAGCACCGGCGCGCCTTCCAGGGACCGTTCGGGCTTGCCCTTGGGTTCGGCGGCCAGCAGGTGTCGGGTGTAGTCATGCTGCGGGTCGTCGAACACCTGGCCGACCGGCCCGTCCTCGACCACCTGCCCCTCGGTCATGACCGCGACCCGGTCCGCCATGTGGCGGACGATGCCGAGATCATGGGTGATCAGCAGAAGCGCCATGCCGAGCTTGTCCTTCAACTCCTTGAGGAGCTCCAGGATCTGGGCCTGGACCGTGACGTCCAGCGCCGTGGTCGGCTCGTCGGCGATCAGCAGGTCGGGTTCGTTGGCCAGCGCCATGGCGATCATCACCCGCTGGCGCTGGCCGCCGGAAAGCTGGTGGGGATAGGCGTTCATGCGGTTCGCCGCATCCTGCAGGCCGACCATTTGCAGCAGCTCCAGCGCCCGGGCGCGGGCGGCGG
>JAHEKA010000012.1 GCA_024638585.1 Rhodospirillales bacterium | reverse complement strand
CACTTCGGCGCCGCCCGCGCGGTCGAGGCCGCCGGCATCGAGGACCTCACCAAGGTCGAGGGAATCTCCGCCACGGTCGCCAAACGCATCTATGACCACTTCCACGAAGAGCGATAGCCCGGTAAGCTGTGACCGCTAGGCACCGGCCAGGCCAGAACGGCGCGGCGAGACGCCCCGGCCCGACGCGGCCGGAAGACGGTTTGATGACATGTTGACCACCCTCCCCAATCTCTTGACGCTGTCGCGCGTGGTCGTGATCCCGCTTCTGGTGGGGACGTTCTTCCTCGACAAGCCGCTCGCGAACTGGCTGGCCTGCACCCTGTTCACCGCTGCCGCGTTGACCGATTTCCTGGACGGCTACCTCGCCCGGTCCTGGGACCAGGTCACCCGGTTCGGCCGCTTCCTTGATCCCGTGGCCGACAAGATCATGGTGGCATCGGTGCTGTTCATGATGGTGGCGCTGGATTGGATCTCCGGCTGGCTGGTGCTGGCCGCCCTGGTCATCCTGATCCGCGAGATCCTGGTGTCCGGCCTGCGCGAGTTCCTGGCCGAGATCAATGTCGGCATGCCGGTCAGCCGGCTCGCCAAATGGAAGACGGCGCTGCAAATGATCGCGATCGCCCTGCTTCTGCTCGAAGATTCGCTGCCCTTGGCCCTGCCCATCGCCCTGCCGGAGATCGGACGCTGGGGCCTGTGGATCGCCGCCGGGCTGACCATCGTCACCGGATACGACTACCTGCGCGCGGGCCTCACCCATATGATCGACCCGACCACCACCGCGCCCGACCGACCGGCCGTCTCCGGCACGACCGAGCCTAACCCGCCGCCCGCAAAGCCGCTGGCGCCGCCCCGCATGGGTGAGGGAGGTGGGTCGTGAAGCTCTTGTATTTCGCCTGGCTCAGGACGCGCATCGGCTGCGGCGAGGAGGAGATCGACGTCCCGGCCGAGGTCGCGACCGTGGCGGATCTGCTCCGCTGGCTCGAAGGACGCGGCGACGGTTATGCCGCAGCCCTGGCCCGGCCCGATCTGGTGCGGGTCGCGGTCAACCAGGAATTCGCCAGCGCCGAGACACCGGTCACGGCAGGCGACGAGGTCGCGCTGTTCCCGCCGGTCACCGGCGGCTGAGGCAGGGGCGGATGGCGAGCCGGGTTCAGGAAGAGGATTTCGATGTCGGTGCCGAGATTGGGGCGCTGACCCGGGGCCGCACCGAGATCGGCGGCGTCGCCGTCTTCATCGGCGTCGTGCGCGATTTCATCGAGGACGGCACCGAAAAGGCGCCGGCCGAGATCCGCGGCATGACGCTTGAGCACTATCCCGGCATGACAGAGAAGATGCTGAGCCGAATCGAGGAGGAGGCCAACAGCCGCTGGCCGCTGCTGGGCTCTCTGATCGTTCACCGGGTGGGCCGCCTCGATCCCGGCGACAACATCGTCCTCGTCGTCTGCGCCGCGGCCCATCGCGAGGATGCGCTCCAGGCCTGCAGTTTCCTGATCGACTGGCTCAAGACCAAGGCGCCCTTCTGGAAGAGCGAACAGACCGCCCAAGGGGAAAAGTGGGTCAAGGCCAAGGAAAGCGACGATGCCCTCGCCGCCCGCTGGGAAGAGGGCTGAAGCCGGGCCCGGGCACGGCGACCGGCGGCTCAACGCAGGCATCGCCGAACGGCTCCGGGAGGCCGCCGATATCCTCGAAGCCCAAGGGGCCAACCGTTTCAGGATCAACGCCTACCGCCGGGCCGCAGAGACCGTTGCGGACTTGGGGAAAAGCGTCGCCGAGATTGCCGAGAAGGAAGGCATCGAAGGCCTCATCGCCCTGCCCACCATCGGCGAATCGATCGCCGGCGCGATCGCCCAGATGATCCGCACCGGCCGCTGGCCGCAGCTTGAACGCCTGCGCGGTACCCTGGACCCCGAAGCCCTGTTCCAGACGGTGCCCGGCATCGGCCCGGAACTCGCCCGCCGTCTCCACGACACCCTACATGTCGACACCCTGGAGGCGCTGGAGACCGCGGCGCATCAAGGAGAACTGGAGAAAGTGCCGGGCATCGGGCAGCGCCGGGCCCAGGCCCTGCGCGCCTCACTCAACGACGCGCTCAACCGGGTCCGTCCCGCGCGCCGCACTGCGCCCGCGGGTGCACGCCCCGATGTCGCGCTGATCCTCCAGGTCGACGACGAATACCGCCGCCGGGCGGAGACCGATGATCTTCCCACCATCGCGCCCAAACGCTTCAACCCCGAGGGCACGGCCTGGCTTCCCATCCTGCACTCCCAGCGCGGCGATTGGCACTTCACGGCGCTCTACTCCAATACGGCACTGGCCCACCGTCTCGACCGGGTGCGCGAATGGGTGGTGGTTTACTTCTATGATGGCGATCACCGCGAGGGCCAGAACACGGTGGTCACCGAGACCCGCGGCCCGCTGCAGGGCCGACGCGTGGTGCGCGGGCGCGAAGATGAGTGCCGCCGCCATTACGCCGACGCCTGAAGCGACGGGCGATCATTTTTCACAAACGCGAAGTGTGAGCCGCGTCAGGCGGCGGAAGAGGCCGAGCCCGGGTTGCGGACCAGGTTGTCGTAGTCCTCGATCAGCGCGCGGGTGATGTCGCCGGGGGTGAAGGTCCGTCCGTCGATCTCACCGACCGGCGTCACCTCGGCGGCGGTCCCGGTCAGGAAGATCTCCTGGGTCTTTTCCAGTTCGGCCGGTTCGATATGGCGCTCGACGACCTCGAACCGGCGCGCCCGGGCGAGCCCCATCACGGTCCGCCGGGTGATCCCGTCGAGGAAGCAATCGGGCACCGGCGTGTGGATCACCCCGTCCTGGACCAGGAAGATATTGGCGCCGGTCGATTCGGAGATGTACCCGCGGTAATCCAGCATCAGGGCGTCGTGATAGCCCTCCGCCTCGGCCGCGTGCTTGGACAGCGTGCAGATCATGTAGAGCCCGGCCGCCTTGGAGTTGGTTGGCGCGGTATCCGGCGCCGGCCGGCGCCATTTCGATGTCTTGAGGCGGATCCCCTTGAGCCGGTCTTCGGGATTGAAATAGGACGGCCACTCCCAGGCGGCGATCGCCACATGGATCTGGGTGTGCTGCGCCGACACCGCCATCATCTCGCTGCCGCGCCACGCCACCGGCCGGACATAGGCATTCTTCAATCCCTGGGTGGCGACCACCAGATTGCAGGCCTCGTTGATGGTTTCGGTATCGAAGGGGATTTCGAAGCCCAGCACTTCCGCCGAATGGAACAGGCGCTCGGTATGCTCGTCCAGCTTGAAGATGGTGCCGGAATAGACTCGCTCGCCCTCGAACACGCAGGAGGCGTAATGCAGGCCGTGGCTGAGGACATGCAGCCGCGAGTCGCGCCACGGCACCAATTCGCCGTCCAGCCAAATGATTCCGTCGCGGTCGTCAAAAGGGATGAGCGCCATCTGTCAATGCTTTCAAAGGCTTACGAAGATCTCGAAAGAACGTTGCGTTCACTAGCATTTGCCATCATATATGTCAACGTGGCTGACTTAAAATCAGGTTTCAATCCCCTATTCCTGCGCGAGGAGGACCTGCGCGAGGGCATGGAGCTGTTGTCCTTCGCCTTTCGCGATTTCCTCGAGGAAGCGGACGCGGGGCTGGCGCGCCACAAGCTGGGCCGGGCCCATCACCGGGCGCTCTATTTCATCGGCCAGCATCCGGCAATCACCGTCTCCGGACTGCTCAAGCTGCTGCGCATCACCAAGCAAAGCCTGTCCCGCGTGCTGGCCGACCTGGTGGCGCTCGAACTGATCGACCAGACTCCCGGCCTGCGCGACCGGCGCCAGCGCCACCTGAACCTGACCGCCAGGGGGACCGAGGTCGAGCGCGAGCTGACGGCGCAGCAGAAGGCCCTTCTGGCCCGGGCCTACCGAGAGGCCGGTGCCGAGGCGGTTGACGGTTTCCGCAAGGTGCTTCTCGGGCTGATCACCGAACAGGACCGCCGGGCCCTGGTGGCGCGCCGCAATCAATCGCCGGAGACGGCAGAGGCCGCCCTACCGCCTGCCCGCGCCGGCCGTGCCGGGCGCTGAGACGGAGCGCCGCCGCGATGGTTGACCGGGCGCCAGCCGACCGACCCGCCCTCGCGGAGGAGCCGCACATCCTGGTGGTGGACGATGACCGGCGCCTGCGCCAGCTTCTCAGCAAATATCTGAAGGAAAACGGGTTCCGTGTGACCACCGCCGCCGACGCGGCCCAGGCCCGGGGCTGCATGCGCGGGTTGGATTTCGACCTTCTGGTCCTGGACCTGATGATGCCGGGGGAAAGCGGCCTGGACTTTGCCCAATCCATGCGCGGCGAGACCACGGTGCCGATCCTCATGCTGACCGCCATGGGGGAGACCGAAGACCGCATCAATGGGCTGGAACGGGGCGCCGACGACTACCTGGTGAAACCGTTCGAGCCGCGGGAACTGGTGCTGCGGATCTCGCGCATCCTCGAACGCACCGCGGCCCGCCCCGGCAAGCCGGAGACGATCCCCGTGACCTTCGGCGACTGCCTGTTCGATCCCGCCCGCGACGAGCTCACCCGAGAAGGCCAAGTGGTCCGTCTCACCACCACCGAAACCGTCCTGCTGCGTTCGCTCGCGCTGCATCCGGGCGAGGCATTGGACCGCGAAGCCCTGCGCCAGGCCAGCGGCGAAGCCGCCAGCGACCGCGCCATCGATGTCCAGGTCGCGCGCCTCCGGCGCAAGATCGAGCCCGATCCCAAACTGCCCCGGTATCTCTGCACGGTCCGCGGCAAGGGCTACGTCCTCCGGGCCGACTGACCCGACCGTCATGATTTCCCCGACCGCCCTCTTCAAATCCATCCTGCCGCGCACCCTGCTGGGCCGCTCGCTTCTCATCATCGTCTCACCCCTGATCCTGCTGCAGATCATCTCGGTCTGGGTGTTCTTCGATCGCCACTGGGACACGGTCTCCACCCGGCTGGCGCGCGGCCTGGCCGGCGACATCGCCGCGACCATGGTGTTGATGCGTGAAAACCCCGGGGCCGAGGGCCGGGAGGCGGCGTTCAAGTTCTCCGAGCGCCATTTCCGCATCAGGGCCACGTTCAAGGAGAAGGCGATCCTGAAGAAACCCGGGCCGCAGCCCAGCCCGAGCCAGCTTGAACGCGTCCTGCGCAAGGCCCTGGAAGACCGGACCAAGCTGCCCTTCGCCATCGACGACGAAACCATGGATCGGGACGTCATCATCGACATCCAGCTGCCCGACGGGGTGCTGCACATGATCGCCCCCCGCAAGCGCCTGTTCACCTCCACGACCTATCTGTTCGTGGCCCTGATGGCGGGCAGCTCCATGATCCTGTTCGCCGTCGCCATGCTGTTCATGCGCAACCAGATCCGCCCCATCCGCCGCCTGGCGATGGCCGCCGACGCCCTGGGCAAGGGGCGCGATGTCGCCACCTTCCGGCTTCAGGGCGCGACCGAGGTGCGCCAGGCCGCCACCGCCTTCAACCGCATGCGCGAGCGGCTGCAGCGCCAGATCACCCAGCGCACGGAAATGCTCGCCGGGGTTTCCCACGATCTGCGCACACCGCTCACCCGGATGAAGCTGCAGCTCGCCATGCTGGGCGATACCTCCGGCGTCAGCGAATTGAAGGCCGACGTCGCGGAGATGGAGCGCATGGTCGAAGGCTACCTCGCCTTCGCCCGCGGGGAGGGCTCCGAAGCCGTGACCCGGATCAACCTGCGCGACCTGCTGGAGGACGTGGTCGCCGCCGCACGACGCGCCGGCAACCTGGTCGATTTCACCGCCGAGGCGGACCTGACCGTCTCGGTACGCAAGGAAGGGCTCAGACGCTGCATCGCCAACCTGGTCTCCAACGCGGCGCAGTACGGCACACGGGCGGTGGTCACCGGAGTCCGCAAGCCCGACGCCATAGAGCTGACCGTCGACGACGACGGGCCGGGCATCCCGGAAGACAAGTTCGAGACCGTCTTCCGCCCCTTCAGCCGGTTGGATCAGTCGCGCAACGTGGAGACCGGCGGCGTCGGCCTGGGCCTGACCATCGCCCGCGACGTGGTCCACGCCCATGGCGGCGAGATCAAGCTAGGCCGCGCGCCGCTGGGCGGGCTACGCGTGCTGATCCGCCTGCCGCTCTAGCCGCGGCCCTTCGACATCCGATATCGCGATTGCGCGGGAGCGCGCGGAGCGCGTGATCAGCCCGCCAGTTCCCGCGACCGGTCGGCGGCGGCCGCGACCGCCCGCACCATCAGATCCTCAAGGCCGCCGTCGGCCATCAGAACCTCCAGCGCCGCAGCGGTGGTGCCGCCCGGGCTGGTCACCTGCCGGCGCAGTGTGGCGGCCGGTTCCGAACTGCGAAACGCAAGCTCGCCGGCACCGGTGACCGTCGCCTCGGCGAGTCGCTCGGCCATCTCATCGGCCAACCCCGCTTGCCGGGCCGCGACGGTCAGGCACTCGATCAGGTAGAATAGGTAGGCGGGCCCCGAACCGGAGACGGCGGTGACCGCATCCATCAGCGCCTCGTCTTCGAGCCAAACCACCTCGCCGACCGCTTCCATCAGCCGTCCGGCCAAGGCGCGGCCGTCGGCACCCACTTCAGCGGTCGCATAGAGGGCGGTGATGCCGCGCCCCACCTGGGCCGGCGTGTTGGGCATGGCCCGGACGACGGCAGCGGAGGCCCCTAGGAGCGCGCGGAAATAGTCCGTCGTCTTGCCCGCGGCGATGGAGAGGAACACCGTTCCCGCCTGTCCCAGCGGCGCATAGGCCTTGGCCACGTCCATCACCTGGGGCTTGAGCGCCAGCAGCGCCAGATCGAACCCCCCATCGCCGTCCAGCGCGTCGTCCGGCGCGGCCAGAACCCTCACCCCCAGGGGAGCGAGCGCGGCGCGGGCCTCATCGGCGGGTTCGATCACGGTGACGGATTCGGGTGCGGCGATGCCTTGATCAAGCCAGCCCTTGAGCAGCGCCCCGCCCATGCGGCCCCCGCCGACCAGGAGCAGCCTGGGTCCCGCTGCGGCCATGGTTCAGGCCTCGCCGGCGGGATCGATCAGGGCGCAGGCGACCGCGTCCTGGGGCGACTTGCCCCCCCAAATGACGAACTGGAAGGCGGGATAGAAACGATCGGATTCGGACATGGCGATGCTCACCAACTCCTCGATCTGGGCCGAGCTTGGCCCCGGCGTGCCCCGCAACAAGACCGCGTAGCGGAACATCGGCAGACCATCCTCGGCCCAAAGGTCGAAATGTCCGAGCCAAAGCTTTTCGTTGATGACGGCGAGAAGCCCCCCCACATCGTGACGCTTGGCCAGCGGAACCCGCATATCCAGCGCCAGGGAGAAATGGATTGCCGCGGCCTCACGGTGCCAAGCAAAATACAGCCGGTAATCGCACCAACGGCCGGCAACCTCCACCGCCAACTCGTCGTCGCCCACGCGATGATGGGTCCACTGGTTGGCACCGATGACCTGCTCCACCAGATCTATGGGGTGGAGACCGTCATCATCCGCCAGATATAGGGGTTCGCTCATCTACGGCTCACCTCGGTGACGGGGCAGGCGTTTCCTGGAATCAAAATGGCGCGCCAGGCGATTCTCCTGGCGAGCCAAGGGCCATCCCAATGCCCACGACATGTTGTATTCAAGCCCCTCTTTCGAATACAACATGTAGGGTGCCAAATTCGAATCGCGTCCGCAAGCGGTGATTTGCACCAACAGGAAAAAAATTTGTATGTGGATTCAAGGGATTTAGGCGGGAATCGGGACCTCAAATGAGGCTTGGCGTGTGGTTGCGCGCTATTTCCGCTTGCTGCCGGTGCCGGGCGCGGGCGCATCGGCGGAAGCCTTGGCAGCCGCCGCTTCCAACGCTTCCAGGCGGGCCGTCAGGGCCTCGTTTTCGACCCGGGCCTTGGCCGCCATCGCCTTGACCGCCTCGAACTCCTCCCGGGTCACGAATCCGTCACGGCCCATCACCGCGCTGAACCGCTGTTTCAGCAGTTCCTCGGTTTCCCGGCGCATGCCCGCGGTAACGCCAAGCGCGCCGGCGGCAACGCGGGCGAGGTCGTCCAGAAGCGGATTTCGGGTCTGCATGGCGAATGTCCTTCTCGCGCCATTGTGGGCCGCTCCATTATGGGGCGGCCCTGCGCCCGCGGCAAGCGACGGCGCGCGCAGTTCGCTGAGGGCGCTAGCGGCCGTCCTCGTCGCCCTGCAGCCGGGCCAGTTCCTCGCGGGCACCGGTGAAGGAGACGAAATTGCGGATGCCGAGCTTGATCACCAGGTTGAAGAGTTCGAGCGCCTTGGCCTTGTCGCCCTTCATCAGGTAGTGCTGGCCCGCGAAGAAATAGGCCTCGGTCAGTTTTTCCCGGCGCTTGCGCTGACTGCCCTGGTCGGCCTCGGTGATCGCATCCTCGGGCGTGATCCGACCCAGGAACATCGATGCGATGGGTCCCGGCCAACGCTTGAGTTCCACCCCGAGAACCGCCTTTTCCAGCGCCGGCCGACCGTCGATCTTGGCCCGCGCGCGGGCGAGATACAGCCAGATCGACCGGAACAGATCCTTAGGCTCGGCCGCCGCCGAACGCTTGAGGTCGGGCACCGCGTCGGCGTAGCGGGCGAGGAAAAACTTGGCGCGGCCCCGGTACTTGTAGGACGGGATATGGTTGGGATCCAGTTTGGTGGCGCGGTCGTAATCGGCGATCGCCTGAAGGTAATCCCCCTTCTTGCCATTGGCGAAACCACGCCCGTAGTAATGGATCGCATTGTCCGGCTCGACTTCGATCGCAGCGGTGAAGTCCTGGATCGCCCGGTCGTAATGGCCGCGCCGATTGTTGGCTTTGGCGCGCCCGTTCAGGGCCTCGGCGTTCTTGGCATCGAGACGCAAGGCGGCGTCGTAATCTTCGATGGCGCGCTCCAGTTGGCCGATCCTGGCAAAGGCCTCGCCGCGGGCGAAGAACGCCCGTGGGTTCTTGGGATCGAGCGGGATGGCCTCGTTGTAATCTTCGATCGCCCATTCGTAGCGCCCCTTGCCGGCATAGGCGAGGCCGCGGCCGTAATATAGGATACCCGCCTTGGGCTTGAGGTGGATGGCGACGTCGAAATCCTCGACCGCCTTGTCGAACTCCTTGCTCTTGATGCGGGCTAGGCCGCGGCGATGCAACACCGCCGACGAGAACGGATTGTAGGTCAGGGCCAAGGAATAGTCCGCGACCGCCTTCTTGATGTTGCCTTTGCGCTCATGCACCAGGCCGCGGCTGTAATAGGCGGCGGCGTTGTCGGAATCGATCTTGATGGCGACGTTGTAATCGGAAATCGCCCGGTCCCACTGCTCCAACCGGCTGAAGACGTTGCCCCGGCTGAGAAACGCGGCGGCGTCACCGGGGTCGAGGCGGATGGCGGCGGAAAAATCGCGCAGCGCCAGCAAAAGCTTGTCCGATGTCTTGGCGTAGACGTAGCCCCGGTTGAACAGGGCATTGACGTGGCGGGGATTGAGGCGGATGGCGGCGCTGTAGTCGTCGATGGCGCGCTCAGGCATTCTGCTGTCGTCGTAAGCATTGCCCCGGGCCGTGAAAATCAGCGCCATGCTGTCATCGTCGAACCGGTTGAGACGGATCAGATAGGAACACGACCTGATCCGATAGCGCGGCTTTGCTCGGTAGTTTTGACAGAGTTGGATATGCCGCTCGATTCCCCCCCGTTTCCCGCGCTTCTTCTTTTTTTTCGCGAAGGAAGGGTCCGCCCACGCGAGGACGACCACCGCCATGAAAGATGCGACGAGTTTGAACAGCATGTCACTTGACCAAGTAGCAGATGACCCTAAGTCTCACAAGTCATCCTTGGGCTAGGTTGGTGATTATTTACTTAAGAAGAAAGGACAGAATTCACAGTACATGCGCCCTGTTTTCCCTGGATCGCCCGATTTCCGCGACCCATGGCGTTTTCGCCGTGGACCCGCCCGATCGCTATTTTCGGGCCGGGCTTGCAGGGCCCGGCCCACACTTCTATCCTCCCGCCCGTTAGCGTCCCCTTAACGGGTCCACCACATGCCGCCATTCCTGGCCCTCGCCTTTCCCGATATCGACCCGGTGATCGTCTCCTTCGGGCCGATCGCCATCCGCTGGTATGCGCTGTCCTATGTGGCAGGGCTGTTCCTCGGCTGGTGGATCATGACGCGCCTGGCCGAACGTGCCCCCGCCCCGGGCGTGACCCCGGTTCTCACCAAGGCGATGGTCGACGATTTCCTGCTGTGGGCGACCCTGGGCGTCATTCTTGGCGGGCGGCTCGGTTATGTCCTGTTTTACAATCCCGCCCATTTCGCGGCCCATCCGATCGACATCATCAAGGTCTGGTCCGGGGGCATGTCGTTCCATGGCGGGCTTCTCGGGGTGGTTGCCGCGGTCATCTGGTTTGCCCGGCGCCGGGGGGTCCCGATCCTGGCGCTTGGAGACCTCTGCTGCCTGGTCGCCCCCATTGGCCTGTTGTTCGGACGCATCGCCAATTTCATCAACGGTGAGCTTTACGGCCGGCCTACCGACGTGCCCTGGGGCGTCATCTTCCCCACCGCCAAGGACGGCTTGCCGCGCCACCCCAGCCAGCTCTATGAAGCGGCAATGGAGGGGCTTTTGCTGCTCCTCATCCTGGCGGCGCTGGCCCGCTTCGCCCATGCCCGGGGCCGACCGGGCCTGATCACCGGCGCCTTCCTCCTGGGATACGGTTTCTTTCGCTCGGTCGCCGAGCTGTTCCGCCAGCCCGACGCCCATATCGGATTTCTCTCCGGCGCCACCACCATGGGCCAATGGCTGTCGGTGCCCGTCGCGGCGGCCGGGGTGGCGCTGATCTGGGCGGCGCTGGCGGGCCGGACCAAGACCGGAAGGACATGAACGCGCTGGCCCGGGTCATCGCCAAGGAGATCGAAACGTCCGGCCCCATGCCTGTGGGCCGGTTCATGGAGCTTGCCTTGGCCCATCCGGAGCACGGCTATTACCGGACCCGCGATCCGCTCGGCCGACAAGGCGATTTCATCACCGCGCCGGAGGTCAGCCAGATCTTCGGCGAGATGCTGGGCCTCTGGGCCTTGGTCATGTGGGAGCGCCTGGGCAGTCCCGATCCCGTTATCTTGGCGGAACTGGGTCCGGGACGCGGTACCCTGATGGCGGATGCGCTGCGGGCGGCAAAGATCCGCCCAGCATTTCTCCGGGCCCTTCGCCTGCACCTGGTCGAGACCAGCCCGATCCTTGCCGGATGCCAAAAAGAAGCGCTGTCGGCCCATGGGCCCACGATTCACGCCGATGTCGGCGATCTGCCGCCGGGGCCGATCATCGTCATCGCCAACGAGTTCTTCGATGCCCTGCCGATCCGGCAACTGGTCGCACAGGAAGCCGGATGGGCCGAACGCCGCGTCACCCTTGATCCCGGCCCCCCGCCGGCCTTCGCCTTCGCCGACGGGCCCTTGGCCGATCCGTTCGACCCGCCCGAAGGGCTCAAGGACCCGGTACCCCGGGGCGCCGTCTTCGAGCTTTGCCCCGCCGCCCAATCGATCGCCCACCGGATTGGCGCGCGCGCGCGCGACGGACAGGCAGCGGTGCTGATCGTCGACTACGGCCATGAACAGAGCGCACTGGGCGAGACCCTGCAGGCGGTGCGTGGCCACCAATTCGCCGATCCCCTGGCCGAGCCGGGCGGCACCGACCTGACCGCCCATGTGGATTTCGCGGCGCTGGGCCGGGCGGCGCGGGCGGGTGGCGGTACGGTCCACGGGCCGGTCGGACAGGGCAGGTTCCTGCGCGCCCTGGGCATCGAAGTCCGGGCCGAACGGCTGGCCGCCGGGGCCGACCCGGAAACCGCGCGCGGCATCGAAGCCGCGATGCGGCGCCTGGTCGCACCGGAAGAGATGGGGGCGCTGTTCAAGGTGATGGCCCTCACCTCCCTGGACGCGGGAATCCCGCCCGGCTTCGAGACACCCGAAGGCGCCACGTCATGACCGGCTCCCCCGATCGCAACCCGCCCATGCTGCAGGGCGAAGCGCTGGCCTCCCTCCCGGGGGTCGCCCACGGCTTTTTCACCCGCCAGGGCGGCAGCTCCGCCGGCCTCTACGCCTCTCTCAACGCCGGACCGGGTTCCAACGACGATGCGGCCAACGTCGCTGCCAACCGCGACCGGGCCGGGGCCGCCCTGGGCCTCGCGCCGGGGCGCATCGTCACCGCCTACCAGTGCCATTCGGCGCAAACGACGGTGGTCGAGCGGGTCTGGCCGCAAAGCGGCGCACCCAAGGCCGATGCGCTGGTGACGCGGGTGCCGGGACTGGGGCTCGGCATCCTGACCGCCGATTGCGCACCGATCCTGCTGGCCGACGGGGACGCCGGTGTGGTCGGCGCCGCCCACGCGGGCTGGCGCGGAGCGCTCAGCGGCGTGATCGAAGCGGCGGTGGCGACGATGGAGGGGCTCGGCGCCCGGCGCAACCGGATCCGGGCCGCGATCGGGCCCTGCATCGGCGTACGCTCCTATGAAGTCGGGCCCGAATTTCCCGCCCCCTTTTTGGCCGACAATCCCGCCAACGAGGTTTTTTTTCGTGCGGCGCCCCGGTCCGCGCATTACCTTTTCGATCTTGCTGGTTACGTCGCCGCCCGCATGGCCGAGGCCGGCCTCGACCCGGTGGCGCCGCCGCACGACGATACCTGCACCGAAGCGGACCGGTTCTTCAGCTACCGCCGCTCGGTGCTCAAAGGTGAGCCCGATTACGGGCGCCAGATCTCGGTGATCGCACTGACGGGCTGATCCATGCCGCACCTCGCCTATTTCCTTATCGCGTTGATCCTTGGCCTGATGGTGAGCTGTGTCCTCATCTAGGTCTCGGCGCGTCGGCCTGCGGCGCTGGGCCGGCGCCGCGGCCGCGGCCGCCTGCCTGGTCAGCGCCGCCTGCGGCCAGCTGCCCAAACCCTTTTCCCACGAGGGCAAGAGCGCCAACCCCCTGGTCGCACCCAAGGCCCGGGCCGGGATCAAGGTTCCCGCCATCACCGGCATGGCCCATGGCGCCGCCTTCGCCGAGGAGATCGCCGCCGCCTTCCGCCGTGACGATATCGCCGCCCATACCGGGTCCGGACCGAACAACGGATATACCTTGATGGGCCGCGCCGTTGCCCGACCCGGCCCGGCCCCGTCCCAGATCCGGGTCGAAGTGCTATGGCGGGTGCTCGACCCCGACGGCGGCCCGGCCGGGCTCCACCACCAAGAGCACCTGGTCGAACGCGGCGATTGGCGGGCCGGCGCCCGGCCGCTGCTGCGCCGGCTCGCCGGCGACACGGTCGCCCGGATCGCCCCCGGGATCGCCGATCCGAAACGCGGCGGACCGGCCGCACCGCGGACCGTGACGGTGCTCGACATCGCCGGAGCGCCCGGCGACGGCCGCGTGAGCCTGCGCCGCTCGCTGGCCTTCGAACTCCGCAAGCTGGGCTTCCCGGTCACGGAATCCGCCGAGGGCGGCGCCAAGGGGATGGTCGTTTCCGGCACCGTGAAGGTGACGCGGGCAACCGCCGGCAACGACCGGGTTGACATCGCCTGGACGGTCGCCGGCCCCGGCGGCGGGGTGCTCGGCACCGTCAAACAGGCCAATCGGGTTGAGGCCGGGAGCCTGCAGCGAACCTGGGGCGTCACCGCGGTTTTCGCCGCCCGCGCCGCCGCGCCCGGGATCGCCAGAATCCTTCGCCGCCCAAGGGCCAAAACGGGCCCCTAGATCGTTGCCTCCATCGGGTCTCGCTGGTAGAGTGCGCGCGCCCGGCCGGGGGGATACGGCGCGGGGCCACCGGGAACCCTGATCCAGACCAATTTAGCGCGATACCCGGTTAGCGCGGGCTAGGCAGAGAATGAAAATTATCTCGTGCAATTCCAATCGGCCCCTAGCTGAGGCGATGGGCGCTTGCCTGCAGTTGCGCCTGACCAAGGCGGATGTGAAACGCTTCTCCGACATGGAGATCTATGTCGAGATCCTGGAGAACGTGCGCGGCGAGGACGTGTTCGTCATCCAGTCGACGTCGTTTCCAACCAACGACAATTTGATGGAGCTGCTGATCACCCTGGATGCGCTGAAACGGGGCTCGGCCCGGCGCATCACCGCGGTGATCCCCTATTTCGGTTACGCCCGCCAGGACCGCAAGAGCGCGCCCCGGGCTCCGATCTCGGCCAAGCTGGTGGCCAACCTGATCACCACCGCCGGGGCCGACCGGGTGCTGACCATGGACCTCCATGCCGGCCAGATCCAAGGCTTCTTCGACATCCCGGTGGACAACCTCTACGCCGAGCCGGTGTTCAGCAAGGACATCAAGTCCCGCTACAACGGTGACGAGATCACCGTGGTCTCGCCCGATGTGGGCGGCGTGGTGCGGGCACGGGGCATGGCGCGCCGGCTCGACGCCGACCTCGCCATCATCGACAAGCGCCGCGAACGGGCGGGCGTGTCCGAGGTGATGAACATCATCGGCGACGTTAAGGACCGGCGCTGCATCATGATCGACGATATTGTCGATTCGGCGGGCACGCTCTGCAACGCGGCCGAGGCCCTTACCGCGGCCGGCGCCAAAAGCGTATCGGCCTACGTCACCCATGGGGTGCTGTCGGGCGACGCGGTGGGCCGAGTGTCGGCCTCGCCGCTCGAAAAACTGGTGGTGACCGATTCGATCCTGGCCACAGAGGCGGTGCGTCTGTCCAACACCATGGAACAGCTGACCATCGCCCCCTTGATGGCAGAGGCGGTCAGCCGGATCAGCACCGAAAGCTCGGTTTCCAGCCTATTCGACTAGGACTTCTGCGCAGATTCCGGGCTGTTCAAAGCGGCGATTTTGCCGTATAGGAACCCCCGCAAACGCGCCGGCACCCCTGGAGGTCGGCGCCAGAACGAGGAGATTTAACCTATGGCCGACGTGATCACGCTATCGGCGCGGGCCAGAGACAGGGTTGGGAAGGGGGCCGCCCGGGCCGTCCGCCGCGAAGGATTGGTTCCTGCCGTCATCTATGGCGCCAAGGAACCCCCCCTCTCCATCTCGTTGGAGCCCAGGGCTCTGCGCCGGGAACTGGCGCAGACCGGGTTCTTCACCACCCTGACGGATATCGACCTGGACGGCACGGCGCACCGTGTGCTGGCCCGCGATGTCCAGTACCACCCGGTGACCGATCAGCCGCTGCATGTGGACTTCCTCAGGGTGTCGCAAAACACGCGAATCACCGTCGCCGTACCGATGGTGTTCGAGAACGAGGAAGAATGCCCGGGCCTCAAGCGGGGCGGCGTGCTCAACATCGTGCGCCACGAGATCGAAGTGGACTGCCGCGCCGACGCGATGCCTCAGGCCCTGTCCGCCGACCTCCTGTTGCTCGATATCGGCGACAGTATCCATATCAGCGACATCGATCTTCCCGAGGGCGTGGTGCCGACCATCGCCGACCGCGACTTCACCATTGCCACCATCGCGGCCCCGACCGTGGTCCGTGACGAGGCCCTGGAAGCGGAAGCGGAAGCCGAGGCCGAGGCCGAGGAAGGCGCAGAGGGCCTCGAAGAGGGTGCCGAAGGCGAAGGCGGCGAAGAAGGTGCCGAGGGCGAAGGCGAAGGCGGCGAGGAAGAGAAGGGCGACGGGGACGGGTCTTAACGCCCCCCGGTCCCGGGGTGATTTGTCATGCACCTATTGGTGGGGCTCGGCAATCCCGGCGCCAAATACACCCGTAACCGCCACAACATCGGCTTCATGGCGCTGGACGAGATCGTCCGGCGCCATGGTTTCGGCCCTTGGCGCAAGCGGTTCGAAGGCCAATGCGCCGAAGGGTCGCTCGGCGGCGTCAAGGTGCTGGCGCTCAAGCCCGAAACTTTCATGAACGATTCCGGACGATCGGTGGGCGCCGCGGTGCGCTTCTACAAGCTTGAACCTGGCGACGTCACTGTAATCCATGACGAGATCGACCTGGCGCCGGAGAAGGTGCGCTTCAAGATCGGCGGCGGTCATGCCGGGCACAATGGGCTGCGCGACATCGCCCACCAGATCGGCGCCGATTTCGCCCGGGTTCGGATCGGCGTCGGCCATCCCGGGCTGAAGGAACGGGTCACCGGCCACGTGCTGGATGATTTTTCGAAAGCCGAGATGACCTGGGTGGAACCGCTGCTCGACGCCATCGCCAAGGCCGCGCCCAGGCTCGCCGCCGGCGACGGGCCGGGCTTCACCAATGAGCTCGGGCGGATCCTGCCACCGGAGAAACCCGCCACAAGAACCGAGCCCGCCAAGACAACGAACGGCAAGGCAAACGACGGTA
>JAHEKA010000011.1 GCA_024638585.1 Rhodospirillales bacterium | reverse complement strand
CGCCGTGCTCGAAGAATCCCGTGCCGAAGCGCGGTCAGAGTTGATCGCCAACCTGGAAGAGGGACAGGTGCTGGAAGGGGTGGTCAAGAATATCACCGATTACGGCGCCTTTATCGACTTGGGCGGCGTCGACGGTCTGTTGCACATCACCGACATCTCCTGGCGCCGCATCAACCATCCGAGCGAGGCGCTCAACGTGGGCGATACGGTCAAGGTCCAGGTGATCCGCTTCAATCCCGAAAACCAGCGCATCAGCCTGGGCATGAAGCAGCTCGAGGCCGACCCGTGGGACGGGATCGAGCAGAAATACCCGATCGGCGCGAGGCTCAAGGGACGGGTCACCAACATCACCGATTACGGCGCCTTCGTGGAGTTGGAGCCCGGCGTCGAAGCCCTGGTCCACGTCTCCGAAATGAGCTGGACCAAGAAAAACATCCATCCGGGCAAGATCGTCTCGACCTCTCAGGAACTTGAGGTCATGGTGCTGGACGTCGATCCGCAGAAACGCCGCATCAGCCTGGGTCTCAAGCAATGTGCGCCCAATCCCTGGGAATCCTTTGCCGAGCAGTACAGCGTCGGCGCCGAACTGGAAGGCGAGATCAAGAACATCACCGAATTCGGCCTGTTCGTCGGCATGCCGGGCGACATCGACGGCATGGTCCATCTTTCGGACCTCGACTGGCAGCGCTCCGGTGAGGAAGCCATCGCCGAATACACCAAGGGGGACATGGTCAAGGTCAAGGTGCTGGAGATCGACGTCGACAAGGAACGCGTCAGCCTCGGCATCAAGCAATTGACCGACGATCCCTTCGAGGGACAGGCCGCCACGGTCAAGAAGGGCGACGTTGTCACCTGCACCGTCACCGAAGTGACCGACCGCGGCGTCGAAGTCACGGTCGACGGCCTGCTGGGATTCATCCGCAAGGCGGACCTAGCCCGCGACCGCTCCGAGCAGCGTCCCGATCGGTTCGCCGTCGGTGAAAAGGTGGACGCCCGGATCACCAATGTCGACCGTTCCGGGCGCAAGCTGTCGCTGTCCATCAAGGCCCATGAATTCGCCGAAGAGAAAGAAGCCATGGCCCAGTACGGGTCCTCGGATTCCGGGGCCAGCCTGGGCGACATTTTGGGTGCGGCGTTGAACCGGGCCAACGAGGAACGGACCCAGGACGAACCTGAGGACGCAGCCCCCGCGCCCGAAGAGGATGCGGCAGCCGAGAAAGAAGAGGACGACAAGGACAAGGATGGGTGATGCCTTTGTCCCCGAGCGCACGGATCGGCGCCGGGTCTGACGGACTCGGCTTCGGGCCGGCATCAGCACGCGGCCGATGACCTTCGAATCGGACTCCTTGATCGACCGCCGGCGTCTCAAGCGCCGGCTTGGCCTATGGCGGATCGGGGCGGTGGTGGCCGTGGCCGGCCTTTTGCTTGCCCTGTTCGCCCGCATCGACGTGACGGAGTCCCGCGATCATGTGGCCAGGATCAGCGTGCGCGGCGTCATCGTCGAGGACCGCAAACGAATCAAGGCCATCGAACGGATTGCCCGGGATGCCTCCGCCAAGGCGCTGATCGTCGCCATCAACAGCCCCGGCGGCACCGTCGTCGGCGGCCAGTCGCTGTTCAATCAATTGCGCGCCGTCGCCGCCAAGAAGCCGGTGGTCACGGTGATGGGGACACTCGGCACGTCGGGCGGCTACATGGTGGCGATCGGGGCCGACCGCGTGTTCGCCCGTCCCGGCACCATCACCGGGTCGATCGGGGTGATCCTGCAAACCACGGACCTGACCGGCATGCTGGAAAAGCTCGGCATCAAGCCCGTGTCCATCAAGTCCGATCCACTCAAGGCGGTGCCGTCTCCCTTCGAGCCGCTCAGCAAGGCGGGCCGGGCGGCAGCCCAGGCCGTGGTCAGCGATACCCACCGCCAGTTCCTGGACATGGTTGCGGACCGGCGCGGCCTGACCCCGGAAAACGCCCGAAAATTGGGCGATGGACGGATCTATACCGGCAGCCAGGCACTGGCCAACGGGCTGATCGACGCGCTGGGCGGCGAAAAGGAGGCGCGGGACTGGCTCGCCGAACAGCACGAGATTTCCGCCGATCTGCCGGTGCGCGAGGTGCGCATAAATCGCGGTACCAAGAACCTTTTCGGCCTGGTCGAAGAAATGTTCGGAAAAACATTGTTTTCTGAACGACTTACACTTGACGGGCTGATTGCCGTTTGGCACCCTGAATAAAAGAATAGAAGCTGCACGCCGCGCCCGGCAACGAGGTGAAACAACGCTCCCATGACGAAATCGGAACTCATCCTTCATCTCACCGAAAAAAATCCCCATCTCTACCATCGTGATGTGGAGCGCATCGTTTCGGCGATTTTCGATGAGATCACCAACGCTCTTGCGCGCGGCGACCGGGTCGAGCTTCGCGGCTTCGGCGCATTTTCCGTCAAGAAGCGCGACGCGCGGGTGGGACGCAACCCGCGCACCGGCGAAGCGGTCAGTGTGGCCGAGAAACGCGTGCCCTTCTTCAAGACCGGAAAGCTTCTGCGCGAACGTCTGAACGGCCGCTAGGATCCCGGCGCGCTTCGGACTGGGCGCCCGCTCACGGACGATCGCATGTTGCGCATACTGTTCTGGATACTGACCATCCCCATCCTGGCCCTGGCCGGCGCTTTCGCCGCGTCCAATACCGGTCCGGTGGTGCTGCGCCTCTGGCCGTTGCCCCTGGAATGGGAGATGCCGGTCTTTTTCGCGGTCCTCGGCGCCTTCATCCTGGGCGTCGGCCTGACGGCGCTCAGTTTCTGGATCGGCAGCCTGCCCGGACGGCTCGCCCGGCGCCGCTTGGCCCGGCACGAGCGCGTCCTTGAAGAGGAAACCACCCGGCTCAAACACGAACTGGCGGTCAAGAACCAGCCGCCCATCGTCCCCGTCGCGACACCGGACGAAGACGCCCGCGCGCGCCGGCTGATCGCCGCGGGCGATCACTGAGTCTCTCCCTATTCCCAGCCCCCCTGTTCCCCGCCCCCGTTCCGGGCTATAAGACCGGCCCCGAAACCTGGAACGGGACCGAACACGCCATGAACGCCGAACACACCATTCGGGACAAACTGTATTGCGCCATAGATACCCCCGATGCCGCGCGTGCCGAAGCGCTTGCAGCAAGCCTCGGGGGCGCGGTCGGCGGTATCAAGCTCGGACTTGAATTTTTCGCCGCCCACGGTCCCGCAGGCGTGCGTCGGGTGATGGACAAAGCCGCCGGCGCCGACCTGTTCCTCGACCTCAAGTTCCACGACATCCCCAATACCGTCGCCGCCGCCATGCACGCCGCCGCGCCCCTGGCGCCTAGGCTGATCGACGTCCATGCCTCAGGTGGCCGGGCGATGATGGAAGCGGCCCGCGATGCAGCCGGCGAAGCCGCGGATGCGGCGGGCTGCGCGCGCCCCCTGGTGGTCGGCGTGACGGTGCTGACCTCCCTCGACGGCGCCGACCTCGCCGCCCTTGGGCTCAATGCCGAACCCGAGGACCAGGTGGTACGCCTTGCCACCCTGGCCGCCGAAGCGGGGCTCGACGGCGTGGTCTGCTCGGCCCGGGAGATCACGGCGCTTCGCAACGCGCTCGGCCCTGACTTCACTCTGGTGACCCCCGGCATCCGGCCGGCAGGGACCGAGACCGGGGATCAGAAACGGGTGGTCACGCCGGGCCAAGCGATTCATGACGGCGCCGATTTCCTGGTGATCGGCCGGCCGATCACAGGCGCGCCCGACCCGGCCGCGGCGGCGCGGCGCATCGCCGCCGAGGCGGCCGAAACGCTCGGCTGACCCATGGCCGTCAGCGTCAAGATCTGCGGCATCACGGGGGCGGACGCCATGGATGCCGCCATTGACGGCGGCGCCGCCTATGTCGGCCTGATGTTCTATCCACCCTCGCCCCGGTTTCTTACCCTGGAAATCGCGGCTGGGCTTGCCGCCCGGGTGCCCGACGCCGTTACGCGGGTCGGCGTGTTCGTCGATCCCGGTGATGCGGTGCTCACGGAAACCCTCGCCCAGGTGCCGCTGGACGCGCTGCAACTGCACGGCGGCGAAACGGCGGAACGCATGAGGGAGATCCGGGACCGCTTTTCCCTGCCGGTCATCAAGGCCGTCAAGATCGCCGGCCGCGACGACCTCGCCCATGCCCGGATCCTGGAAGGCGCCGCCGATCTCCTGCTGTTCGATGCCAAGCCGCCGGCGGACATGGAGGACGCGCTGCCCGGGGGCAACGCGCTATCCTTCGATTGGCGCATCATTGCGGGCGAAACTTGGGCGCGGCCCTGGATGCTGTCGGGCGGCCTGGAGGCGGACAATCTGGCCGAGGCGGTCGCCATCAGCGGGGCGAAGACGGTTGATGTGTCCTCGGGCGTCGAAAGCGCCCCCGGCGTGAAAGACGCGGGCCTCATCCGCGCCTTCCTGGCCCGTGCGGCCGAGCTCTGATGTCGCCGGCCGACGGTCCGCCCGGGATTGGAATATGGGTGCACGGCATGTATAGTGCCGCACCCTGAGAGCGAGCCAAAACATGAGCAGTCCCAACACCTTCCGGACCGGTCCTAACGAGTCCGGCCATTTCGATCTTTTCGGCGGTCGCTTTGTCGCCGAAACCCTGATGCCGCTGATTCTCGACCTGGAACAGGCCTGGGAGGACGCCAAGGACGATCCCGGCTTTCAGGCCGAACTCGATCATTTTCTCGCCCATTACGCGGGCCGGCCGTCGCCGCTCTATTTCGCCGAACGTCTGACCCAAGAGCTCGGCGGCGCCAAGATCTACTTCAAGCGCGACGAGCTCAATCACACGGGATCCCACAAGATCAACAACTGCCTGGGGCAGATCCTGCTGGCCCGGCGCATGGGGAAGAAACGCATCATCGCCGAGACCGGCGCGGGCCAGCACGGGGTCGCCGTCGCCACCGTGTGTGCGCGCTTCGACCTCGACTGCACCATCTACATGGGCGCCACCGATATCGAGCGCCAGCAGCCCAACGTCTTCCGCATGAAAATGCTGGGCGCCGAGGTGGAGCCGGTGACATCGGGCTCCGCCACCCTCAAGGATGCCATGAACGAAGCGCTGCGCGACTGGGTCGCCAGCGTGGAGACCACCTACTACCTGATCGGCACCGCGGCGGGGCCGCACCCTTATCCCGCCATGGTGCGCGATTTCCAGTCGGTGATCGGGCGCGAAGTGCGCGAACAGCTCGACGCCGCCGAAGGCCGCCTGCCCGATACCCTGGTCGCCTGCATCGGCGGCGGGTCCAACGCCATCGGCCTGTTCCACCCCTTCCTCGACGATGCCGGCGTGGAGATGTTCGCCGTCGAAGCCGCCGGCGAAGGCATCGATACCGGCAAGCACGCCGCCTCGATCAGCGCCGGCAAGCCGGGGGTGCTGCACGGCAACCGCACCTATCTCTTGCAAGACGACGACGGACAGATCACCGAGGCGCACTCGATTTCCGCCGGGCTTGATTACCCCGGCATCGGACCCGAACACGCCTGGCTGCATGACCAGGGTCGCGTGAACTACGTCTCGGCAACCGACGCGGAGGCCTTGACCGCTTTCAAGATGTGCTCCCGCCTGGAAGGCATCCTGCCAGCGCTGGAGCCAGCCCATGCGCTGGCCCATGTCATCCGACATGCCCCAGGCCTCGCCCGCGACCACCTATTGGTGATGAACATGTGCGGGCGCGGTGACAAGGACGTGTTTTCGGTCGCCCGTTATCTCGGGGAAGACTTGTGAGCGGCGCGCAAGGCGACCGCATTGCCCAACGGTTTGCAGAACTTGAGGCTGCGGGCCGCGCCGGCCTCGTGGTCTTCGTCACCGCCGGTGATCCCGAGCCGGAAACCGCATCGGAGCTGCTGGCGCGCCTGCCCGAAGCCGGCGCCGACATTATTGAGATCGGCATGCCCTTTTCCGATCCCATGGCCGACGGCCCGGCGATCCAGGCCTCCAGCCTGCGGGCGCTGAAGGCCGGTCAGAACATGATCAAGACGCTCGCGGCCGTGCGCCGGTTTCGGGAAAAGGACGGGGAAACGCCGATCGTGCTGATGGGCTATTACAACCCGATCTACATCTACGGCAACGATCGCTTCCTCGCCGACGCCAAGGCGGCGGGCGCCGACGGGCTGATCATCGTCGATCTGCCGCCGGAAGAGGATCAGGAGCTCTGCCTGCCGGCCCGGGATGCGGGGCTGCATTTCATCAGGCTGGCCACGCCGACGACCGATGCAAAAAGGCTCAAGAAGGTGCTGACCAACACGTCGGGGTTCATCTATTACGTCTCCATCACCGGTATCACCGGCACCAGGGCGCCCGATGCGGACGCCGTCTCGGCACGGATCGCGGACCTGCGTGCGGCGACCGACCTGCCGCTGGCGGTGGGCTTCGGCATCAGGACGCCCGATCAGGCGGCTGCCATCGCCAGGGTCGCCGACGCCGCGGTGGTGGGTTCGGCGGTGGTCGAGCGCATACGCGAAGGGCTTGACGCCGAAGGCCGCCCGGGGGCAGGTTTGGTGGCCGACACGTTGGAACTGGTCCGAGACCTTGCCGACGCCGTCCGCGCCGCGCGCCAACCGGAGACCGCTTAAGGGTAAGAGCATGAATTGGCTGACCAATTTCGTACGCCCGCGCATCCGCGCGCTCCGCGGCAAGGAAGATGTGCCGGAAAACCTGTGGCACAAGTGTCCCGGCTGCGAACAGATGATTTTCCACCGCGAGCTTGCGGCCAATCTCCATGTCTGCACCCATTGCGGACACCACATGCGGATTCCGGCCTCCGAACGCCTGAAACTGGTGTTCGATGATGACAGCCATCAGACCATCGAGCTGCCCGAAACCACCGACGACCCCCTGAAATTCCGCGACCAGAAACGCTATAGCGAACGGCTCAAGGACAGCCGCTCCAAGACCGGAGAAGATGACGCGATCCAGGTCGCCCACGGCAAGATTGGCGGCATTCCCGCCGTCGTCGCCGCCTTCGACTTCCAATTCATGGGCGGGTCCATGGGCACCGCGGTGGGCGACGGGCTGATCGCGGCGGCCCGCCTCGCGGTCTTCCAGGAAGCGCCGCTGATCGTGTTTCCCGCTTCCGGCGGCGCCCGCATGCAGGAGGGGATCCTCTCGCTGATGCAGATGCCCCGGACCACGGTCGCCGTGGAAGAGGTGCGGGAAGCGGGCCTGCCCTATATCGTCGTGCTGACCGACCCCACCACCGGCGGCGTATCTGCGAGTTTCGCCATGCTGGGCGATATCTCCATCGCCGAGCCTGGCGCCATCATCGGCTTCGCCGGCGCCCGGGTCATTGAAAATACCATCCACGAGACTTTGCCCGAGGGATTCCAGCGGGCCGAATACCTGCTGGACCACGGCATGGTGGACATGGTGGTGCCGCGCGCCGAGCTGCGCGAAACCCTGATCCGGGTGCTCGATCTGCTGCGCAACCGGGATCCCGCGGGCGAAGTGGTGCCCTTGCCGCGCGGCGAACCCGTCGAGGCGATCCCCGAAATCGAACCCGATGCCGGCGGGACCCCGACCCCCGAACAGTGACGCGGTGTTGGCGCGGCTCGCCGGCCTCCATCCCCGCAAGATCGACCTTTCCCTGGGGCGGATCCGCCGCCTTCTGAATGCGTTGGGCCACCCGGAACGCCAACTCGGGCCCGTAATCCACGTTGCCGGCACCAACGGCAAGGGCTCCGTCGTCGCCACCCTCAGGGCCATGGCGGAGGCCGCCAACCTCAAGCCAAACGTCTATACCTCGCCCCATCTGGTGCGCTTCACGGAGCGCATCCGTCCCGCCGGAAAACAGATCGGCGACGCGGCGCTCACCCGCTTGCTGGAGGAATGCGAGGCGGCCAACGGCACCGCCCCCATCACCTTCTTCGAGATCACCACCGCCGCGGCGTTTCTCGCCTTCTCCCGGGCCGGGGCCGACCTGACCCTGTTGGAGACCGGTCTCGGCGGCCGGTTGGATGCGACCAACGTCATTGCCCGGCCCACGGTCAGCGTGATCACGCCGGTCTCGCTGGACCATCAGCAGTTCCTGGGCACCCGCCTCGCACAGATCGCCGGAGAAAAGGCCGGCATCCTCAAGCGCCGGGTGCCGGCGGTGATCGGCCCCCAGCACGCGATCGCGGCCCGGGTGATCGCCGATCGGGCGGCCGAACTGGACGCCCCGCTGATCCGTTGGGGCCGGGAGTTTTCCGCCCGCATGGACAAGGTCGGGCTGAGATACCGGGATGAGGACGGGCGTCTCGACCTGCCGCCCCCAAACCTGGCGGGCGACCATCAGGCGGCCAATGCGGCCACCGCCATCGCCGCCCTGAAAGCGTGGGGGTCCCGCCGGATCACGCCCGAGGCACTGGCCAAGGGGCTCACCAGGGTGCAATGGCCGGCGCGGCTGCAACGGCTTCCCGGCGGCCCCCTGACCCGCCGCCTCACGGAGCGGGGCTTTGCCGTATGGCTTGACGGCGGACACAACCCCTCGGCGGGCCGGGCGCTGGCCCGGGCGCTGGCCGGCGGGCTTGAAGACGCGTTCAGCGACGCGGGCCCGCTTTATCTCCTGGTTGGCATGGTGGCGCCAAAGGACCCGGCCGGGTTCCTCGAACCCATGAGCCGCCTCCGCCCGCCGCCCATGGGCTTGTGGGCGATATCGGTGCCCGGCGAACATGCGAGCTTCCTGCCCGAGGCCTTGGCTGCCAACGCGCGCCGGGAAGGCATTCCCGCGCATCCCGCGGCCTCTCTGGAAGCAGCCCTTGGCGAGATCGCCCAGCAACCGCCCGGCCGCGTGCTGATCACCGGGTCCCTCTATCTGGCTGGTGCGGTGTTAAAGGAGGACCGGGTCGAAGTCCTGTGAGCGCGCCGGCCGTGGTCCGGAACAGGCCATGAAAAACGGCCCCGCAAACCGGGGCCGCCTCGAAATCAAATGCCGGAGCCTTAAAGCGCCGACTGCACCCATTCCACGAGCGCGCCCTTCGGCACCGTTCCCATCTTGGTGCCGACCACCTGGCCGCCCTTGAACAGGATCAGGGTCGGGATGCCCCGGACGTTGTATTTGCTGGGGGTTTGCGGATTCTCGTCGATATTGACTTTGGCAATGGTCAGGTTGCCCTCGAGTTCCTCGGCCACCTCATCGAGGATCGGCGCGATCTGCTTGCAGGGCGCGCACCATTCGGCCCAGAAATCGACGAGAACCGGGCCGTCGGCATTGAGCACATCGGCCTCGAAACTGCTGTCGGTCACTTGTGTCGTCGCCATATTGTTCCCCTGAATTTGTGGGCGGATTGGCCCCAAGACGGGCGCGAGTTTAGGGGGGCGGTCCGCTACCGTCAAGCTGGCCGATCAGGGTCGAAAAAGCGGCATCCAGGGCCGCATCGGGCAATGCCAGAAGCCGCGGCACGGTGGTAAAAACCAGCCCCGCCTTGACCCGGCGCCCAGGGAAGGCACGGGCCAGAAGGGCGCGGTAGAGCGCCATTTGGCGAAGATAGGCGGGCGGCACCTGATCGACGCTGGCAGGCGCCCGCCGCCCGGTCTTGTAATCGACCACCAGGACCTCGTCCTCGGCCACCACCAATCGATCGACCTGGCCCGACACGACGGCCCCATCGATGGCCCCGGTCACCGGCACCTCGGCCAGGCTGCCCGGTCCGAACAGGGCGGCGAAAGCAGGGTCATCCAGCAGGGCCAGGGTCTCGGCAACGATCCCCTCCTGCGCCGCCCCATCCAGCGATTGCGCGGCGCGGCCTAGGACACGCCGGGCGGCCTCGGCGCGGCCTTCGGGCTCGATCTCCGGCAGGTGCTGCAGCAGGCCGTGAATCAGCCGGCCACGCAGGAACCAGGCGCCGCCCTCCGCCGAGGGGCTCGCCACCGGGGGTTCCTCACCGGGATCGGACGGCGCGAGCGGCTCGGTCCGGGCCGGCTCCGGCGCCGGTGGGCGGTCTGCCCAGCCGAGATCAAGCGGTTCGGCCGGGCCGGGCGCTGCGTCGCCTTCCTCTTTCGGCGCCGCCTCCTGAGCCCGGTCCAGGCGCAGACCGGGCTCGACCAATCCCGGCACGCCGGCCCCGAGGTCGACCTCGATCGGCGCCGTTGTCTCCGCCGCCTCCAGGCCGCCGCGAACCAGGTTGTACCAACAATCGTCGGGGATGGCCCGCCGGCCCTGCCAGCCGCAAACATAGAGACGGTCTTCGGCCCGGGTCATGGCGACATAGAGAAGCCGATGGGATTCCTCCTTCTGGTCCTCCAATGCCTGGCTGCGCAGCGCGGCAAGATCGGGGCCGAATTCGCGTAATCTGGGCGGTGCCCAAAGCGGGATGTCGATGCGGGCCGCCCCGGCGGACGGCGCCCAATAGGGAAGATCGGGCGCCCGCGGCGCATGGGTGGTATCGGGCAGGAAGACGATGGGCGCCTGCAGCCCCTTGGCACCATGGACCGTCATCACCCGCACCTCGTCGCGCACCAATTGTTCCAGATCGCGCTTGATCTCCACCGCGCCGGCACCGGCCCAGGCGAGGAAGCCCTCAAGCGACGGGACCGCCGTGCGCTCATAGGCGAGGGCAAGCTCGAGGAACTCGTTGACCGGATCCGCCGCCTCCCGGCCGAGCCGCGTGAGCAGCCTTTCGCGCCCATCCTCCCGGTCGAGTAGCGCGGAGAAAAATTCAAAGGCCCGCGCCCTGTCGGCCCGGGCCAGCACCCCACCAAGCCAGTTGCGGGCATTGGCGCATCTTTCGTCGCGCGCCGCATGATCGGTCAAGGCCGCCCATAGGGTCCCTGTGCGTCCATGGGCGAGGGCAAACAGGGCGTCTTCATCGAAGCCTAGAAACGGGCCCTTGAGGACACAAGCGAGGTTGAGATCGTCTTCGGGCAGAAGGGCGAATCGGCCCAGCGCCACCAGGTCCATCACCGCGAGCTCGCCGGTGACCACCATGCGGTCGACCCCGGCGACCGGGATGTCGAGACGCTTGAGTGCGCGCACCAGCGCATCCACGAAACCGGTGCGCCGGCGCACCAGCACCATGATGTCGCCGGCGCGGACCGGCCGGCCCCGGGCCGGCAAGATCTCGCCATCGGCGATCCAGCCCTTGATCCGCGCGGCGATGACCCGGGCGAGACGGTCCGGCGCGTCGAAGCCGGTTTCAGCCTCGGGGTTGGGCGCCCAGGGGTCGGCGGGGCTCGGATCATCGGTCGGCACCAGGGGCCAAAGCTCCACCCGGCCTGCCTGACCGCTTCGTTCCGCCTGGTGAAGGATGGCGGCGCCCGGCGGACCCACCCCCTGCCGGGCCGGGGCAGCGGCGAACACGGCGTCGACCGCGCCCAGCACCGCCTCGGTCGAGCGGAAAGAGACATGGAGATCGACATCGGCCCAGCGCTGACCGGCCTGTTCGGCACGGATGCGGAAGAGGTCGCGCATGTCCTCGAACGCGTCGGGATCGGCCCGCTGGAAGCTGTAGATCGACTGCTTGGCGTCGCCAACGGCAAAGACCGTGCGCACCTCTTCGCGGGCCCCGGCCCCGGCGAAGAAGTCGTCGACCAGGGCCCCGATCACGCCCCACTGGTCCGGGCTGGTGTCCTGGGCTTCATCGACCAGGATATGGTCAAGCCCGCCGTCGAGCTTGAACAGCACCCATTGGGCGGCGCCGCTGCCCTCCAAGAGATCGCGGGTCTTGAGGATCAGATCGTCGTAATCCAACAGCGCGCGGAACTGCTTATGGGCGTCATAGGTCTCGACCAGGGCGGCCCCCAGGCTGAGCGCCGCGACCGAGGTCTGCCAGTTGCGCACGCTCTTGAGCCGGGCTTCCAGGGCGACCAGCCGGTCGGCTTCCTTCGCCATGGCCTCGATCAACCCATCGGGATCGTCGGCGTCCTTGAGGCCGCCGGCGGTGATGAAGCTCGCGAAGGGCGCGCCCTCGTTGGTCAGGAACCCCTTGCGGTAATCCGCAAGCAGCGGCGCCCGCAGGGAAGCCTCCGCCGCCAGGAACGGCGCCATCGCGCCGGCGCGCGTGGCATCCCGCTTCGATCCTGCCTCCATCACTGCCAGCGCCCGGCGCAGGCCCGGGCCATCGAAGGCGCCGTCGGCCACCGCGGCGGCGATGAGGGCCGCCTCGCTTTCCGTCCCCTCCAGCCCGAGGCGCCCGGCGATCGCCCGCGAGGCACCATCGAGGCCGCCCGCCCGGGCCAGCAGCAGACGCAATCGCGTCCGGTCGCCGGCGAGCCGGTCCATCAATTTGTGGAAATCCTCAGGGCCGAGATGGCCGGACACCGCCGCCAGCGCCGCGCTCAGGCCGTCCGAAGCCTCCTTGGATTGGGGCGCCGCGCCACCGTCCATGGCCCGGGCCAAGACCTCCTCCCCGGCCTGGGCCAGCAGTTCACGCGCGGTACGTTCGTCCATTAACTGGAAATGCGGCTGCAGGCCGGCCTCCACCGGGAAGCGCCGCAGCAGCGACTCGCAAAAGGCGTGAATGGTCTGAATCTTGAGCCCGCCCGGACAATCCAGCACCGCCCCGAACAGGCCCCGGGCCCGGGCCATGTGATCGGCCTCCGGCGGAGCCCCTGTCAGCTCCTCGATGGATTCGGCCAGCTTTTCATCACGTGCCACCGCCCAAAGACCCAAGCTCTCGCGCACCCGGTTGGCCATCTCCGCCGCCGCGGCGCGGGTGAAGGTGAGGCACAGGATCCGTTCGGGCCGGGTGCCGCGGAGCAATAGGCTCAGCACCCGGTCGGTCAGGACCTTGGTCTTGCCGGTCCCGGCCGAGGCGCCGACCCAGACACTGGCATCCGTGTCCGCCGCCTTGCGTTGTTCCGCGGTGGCCTGGGCGCCCGGGGACAGATCGGTGGCTGGGCCGGCCATCCTACCCCTCTCCCCCGTCACCGCCGGCATCCGTGGTGGCCCATTCCTGGACCCGGGCAAGGTGCGCGTAATCGTCGAAACGCGGCACATGGCCGGCCACCGGACGCGGCAGGTAGGGCCATTCGGGATCGTCGAACAGCGCGATCAGGTGTGCGAGACCGGCACGCGCCGCCCCGGCCGCCTCCATCGCCTCCACCGGGAAGGGTTTCTCCTCGCCCGCCGGATCGCCGCCGCTCAGCCGCCAATAGGCCAGCGCGCCGACCGGTCCGGCGGGGATACCGGGGAACCCGCCTTCCGCGGCGATCGCCGCCAGCAACGGCAATTGCGGCGCGAATCCGGACGTCTGGTCGCGGGGCGGGGGCAATCCGCCGGTCTTGTAATCGACGATCCCACGCGCGCCTTGGGCATCTTCATCCACCCGGTCGGCGATGCCGGTCAGGGTGAACGGCCCGCCCGGCGCGTCCAGGATGATCTCGCCCCTGCATTCGGGCTTGAGCGGGCGCCAGACGCGGCGGCGGGCGATTTCCCGCTCCGCCACCCAATGGGCAACACGCTCGAACCGGGGCCACCAGAAGGCGTGAACGCCGGGCATCGCGGCGACCGGCCGGAACACCTCGCGCCCGAATTCGATCAGCACTTGGGCGACGCTCGCGGGATCCGCGCCCGGCAGCGCCTCGCGCCAATTCTTGAGAAAGCGCTCGAGCGCCTGGTGGGTGAAGGTGCCGCGCTCCGCCGCACCGGCATCGGCATCGATGTCGTCAAGCGGGCGCAGGCGCAGCACATGGCGGGCATAGACCGCATAGGGGTTGGTCTGAAGGTCTCCGATTTCCGTCACCGACAGCTTGCGCGGACGCGCCGCCAAAGGCGGCATGGGCCGGGGCCGCAAGGGCGCCGGCAAGGCGTCCGCCTTGGGCTCCTCGCGGCACTGCGCCGCCTGGACCCAGGCCTGTCCGCGGCCGGCAACGGCGGCAAAGGCATCCTTGGGCGACGCGTTCTCCAGCCGCGCCAACCAGCGCGAGGGCACGGTGGGGGTGCCGCTTTCGCGCTCGGCCCGGGTCATCAAGACCTCCGGCGCCGCGAAAGCCTGGGCGAAATCATGGGCGGCAAGCCCCACCCGCCGCTCGGGCAGGGGCAAGCCCAGGGCGGCGCGCATCGGGCGGCTCATCCACGGATCGTTCCCCGCATCGGGCGGCCAGGTGCCTTCATTGAGGCCGCCCAGGATCATCACGTCGGCATGCTGCAGCCGGGCTTCCAGCGGCCCCCAGATGAACAGACGGGGATGGCGGCCCCAGCGCGGGCGCACCACCCGGCCCGCCATCAAGGCGCCCAGCAACGCGGGATACCGGGCGCCGGGCAGGGGCGGGATCTGGCTTCCCGATTCGAGGACCTCATTGGCGAACCCGGCCAGGGCCTCGCCGTCGTCGCCGCGCCACAGGCGATCGGTCCCGGTCTCCGCATCGGTCGCGGCCAAGGCCTCCGCCGCGCCGACATGGGCGCGCAGGATATCCGCAAGCGGGGTCCCGTACCCTTCCATGGCAGCGGCGAAAGGCGCCATGGTCTCGGCAAGCTCCCGGGTCCAGGTTTCCAGGGCCGCGAGTTCCGCGCGCCGATCGGCCGCCGCCTGGTCCGCCTCCGCCTGCTCCATCGCCGATGCGATGCGCTGGGCAAGACCGCTCAACCCCGCCGCCGGTCGCGGGCCCCGCAATACCTCCATCTCCAAGGCCCGGGCCCGATCACGGAACCGGGCCGGCGCCATGCCGCCCGTCGCCAGCGGGTGCTTGAGGCAGGCAAGGACGGCAAGCGGCGCGAACCGCTCCGCCGCCATTTCGGCGATCAGGCGAAAGAACGCACCGGCCTCCGTGGCGGCAAGCGGGGTGCCGGCGGAATCGTCGACCTCGATCCCCCAATGGCCGAGCCGCGCAGCGACCCGGCGCGCGAGCCCCCGGTCCGGGGTGACAAGGGCCGCGGTCCTGCCCGGCGTTTCCAACACACCGCGCATCCTGAGCGCGATCACCGCGGCTTCCTCCGGCGCGCCCGGACAGGATGCCAACGCAACCGCGTCAAGCGCACCGGCACCCGGTTCCGCCGGCGGCCGGGGCACCACGTCCATTGCGGCGGACAGGATCTCGGCCCGGGCGGGCGGCGTCTCGGGATCGTGGCCGTGGGGCCAATCGGCCGCGAACGGCGCGACGTCGCCGGGCGCGGCACCCAGATGGCCAAGCAGGCGGCCCAGGCCGTATTGCGGGTGGCTTTCGGGCAGGGCGGCGAGGGACTCTTGGCTCAATCCGCGATCGAGCCCCGGCAGCACCACGGCGCCGCGCTCCAGCCCGGCGATCACCGCCAGCAGATCTGCTGTCGCCGGGATCGAACCGGTGGACCCGGCGGCGATCACCCATCCTCCGGGCGCCGCCGCCCGCCAAGACGCGGCTTGGGCGGCCAACAGGCGGTTGCGCCGCTCCGCCGGGCCGACAGCGCCGGCCTCCGCCAATTGCCTGGGCCAGTATTCGGTGACGATTTTGAGGAATTCGAGCGTCGCCTGCCAATGGGACGACAGGTGATCGGGAACCAGATCCGCGAGGCGCTCGAACCCGAGGCGCTCGGTCTCCATCTGGTCCAGAAGCCTGGCCAGTTCGGTCGCCAATTCCGCCGCCTGGCCCGCGTCCGGCGCGCTGGCCCAGTTGAGCCCGCCGAACTGCATCACCAGACGGGCAAGGATCAGCTGGCGGTGCACGCCGCCGATCACCGGCGCCAGGGCGTCTTCGTCCTCTCCCTCGGCCGTCCCCGTCGGCGCCGGTTCGGCCTCCCCCATGATCAGAAGTTCATCCTCGTCGAGGTCGCCCAGCGGCATCATGCGCGGCAGCAGCAGCGGCCGCCCGCCAGAGGCGCGCAGAAACGCCTCCCGCAGGGAGCGTACCGCGCGCCGGGTCGGCAACAGCACCGTCGCCCGGGCCAGGGCAAGGGGGTCGTCGGGCGCTTCGCCCGCGATCCGGGCCATCATGCCGCGGGCCAGCACATCGACGAAGGGCAGATGGGGATCGATCGAGTAGAGGTTGAGGCGGCTTTCGCCCATCGGCTCCTAGCCCTCGGCGCCCAGCGCGGCCTCGGCCAGGTCCAGCCCCGCCGGGGTGCCGATATGAAACCAGCGCCCGGTGTGCTCCAGGCCGAACAGACGACCCGCCGCGATGGCCCGATCGTAAAGGAGATTGAGGGAGAACGCGCCGTCGGGCACGCCATCGAACAGTTCCGGGCGCAACACCTGAAGACCGGTGAAGACAAAGGGCGCGCGCGCCGCCGCGCCGCGCCGGGCAAGGCGGCCGTCGGTGCCCAGGCGGAAGTCGCCCACCCCGTCATATCCCACCGCGCGTTCGCGCGGCACCAGCAGGAGCAGCGCGTCCATCGCCCCGGCATCGAACGCTTGGCCGAGGCGGCTCAGCGCCGCTTCTCCCGGGCCCTCCTCCCACAGAATGTCGGCGTTGAC
>JAHEKA010000010.1 GCA_024638585.1 Rhodospirillales bacterium | reverse complement strand
GGGAGGATCAGGGCGAGGCGCCACAATCCCCAGCCGAGCGCTGCGGCCCCCACCAGAACGACCGCCGTCACCACGGCACCGCGGATCATGAGGTTGGCAAGGGAGCGGTTTTCCCGGTTGAGACGGCGCTCGATCCCTTCCAATTGCCCCCGCACACCGGGCAGCGGCGGGTGCAGATGTCCCATCTGGGGCACGTATCCGAGCACCAAGTCGAGCATCAGGACCGCCAGGAGGACGACCAGCGGGGTGCCGCCGGCAACAGCGGCCAAGGGCGAAAATTCAAGCATGCGGGTTGTGTCGCATCCGTTTTCCGCGTTTTCCGGGGTCGGGAAACACGGGCCTAAGGCGGCTGCACCTGGCTCGGGCGCGGCCTCGGCGCCCTTAATAGCCCGCGGACGAGAGGCGGTAAACCGGAAAGCCACGCCGATTGACGGGGGGCGGTGGGAACGCTATCGGATAATGGACACCCGGCCGAAGCGGCCGGACGGATGGAGAAGGAACGGCGCCGCCATGGAGATCGCAGGCCTGAAGCTCCCGGAGATCGCGCCGGGTTCGGTGTGGTTGGTCGGTGCCGGTCCGGGAGATCCCGGCCTGATCACCCTGCACGGCGCCCACGGTCTTGCCCATGCTGAGGTGGTGGTTTTTGATGCCCTGGTGGACAAGGCAATCCTCGATCTCGCCAACCCGCAAGCCGAGTTAATTTTCGCGGGCAAGCGCGGCGGGCGGCCTTCCGCCGCCCAGGAAGACATCTCGGCGCAGCTGGTGGCGCTTGCCCGGGACCGACGCCGGGTGCTCAGGCTCAAGGGCGGAGACCCTTGCGTGTTCGGCCGCGGCGGGGAAGAGGCCCTGGCCCTGGCCCAGGCCGGCATTCCATTCCGCATGGTACCGGGGATCACCGCCGGAATCGGCGGCCTGGCCTACGCCGGAATCCCCGCCACCCACCGCGACACCAACGCCGCCATCACCTTTATCACCGGGCACGCCACCGGGGGCGCGGTGCCGTCGGACCTCGACTGGCAGGCGCTGGCCCAGGGCTCACCCACCCTGGTGATCTATATGGGGCTGCGGCACCTGAAACGCATCGCCGGGCTCTTGATGGAAGCCGGACGCGACGGTGCCGAACCGGTCGCCATCCTAACCGACGCCACCCTGCCGAGCCAACGCACCCTGGTGACCACGCTGGCGCAGGCCGATGCCGATGCAGCGGCGGCGGCAATGACACCGCCCGCCCTGATCGTGGTGGGCAAGAATGTCGCGTTCCATGCCCAGTTGGACTGGTTCCACGCCCTTTCGGAGCCGCGATAGGCCGCCCGGGCGCAGCGCAGTCAATTCGGCCCTTTAATCGGGTGTGCCGCACCCCATATGTGAACAGGGTGCCCGAGGCCTGCGGTGCGCCGCCGCCAACAACAAGCGAGAACCACATGACAAACGATCACAGTGCCGCCCCGGCGCGAGAGGCCGTCGCCGTCTTCAGCGATGGGGCGACCCTCCTTGAAGCCATTGACGAATTGGAATCGTCCGGTTTTGGCCGGGAGGGCCTGAGTCTGCTGGCCGGCAAGGATACGGTGGAAGCGAAACTCGGCCATGTGTTCGAGCGGGTCGAGGATCTCGAGGATGACCCCCGAGCCCCGCGCCGGGCCTTCATCGCCCCGGAATCTGTGGGCGATGCCAAGGGCTGGGCGATCGGCGGTCTGCTTTATGTCGGTGGGGTCAGCGCGGCGGGCGCCGTGGTTGCCTCCGGCGGCACGCTGCTGGCGGCCATCCTGGCTGCCAGCGTCGTGGGCGGCGCCGGCGGCCTTATCGGTACCGTGCTGGCTCAGTGGATTCAGCACGATTATTCGGCCTATCTGCAGGATCAGATCGATCGCGGCGGGCTGCTTCTATGGGTGCACCTACGCGACGCCGGCCACGAACAGCGCGCGCTTGAGATCCTCAGGCGCCATTCGGCCCACGACGTTCACGTCCATGCACTGCAGATGCCCCGGGCCGCCGCGTCCTGAAAAAACGCGATTGAGCCTTGGTTCAGAGCCTGATCGGGGCCATGATCAGCGCCGAGCGAGAACCCCGGTGACCCTGACCATGGCGGCCGAGACCGAAGACCAGACTTCCCTTCCATTCTGGAAGCGCAAGAGCCTTGAGGAGATGACCCGCGAAGAATGGGAATCCCTTTGCGACGGCTGCGGCAAGTGCTGCCTTTTGAAGCTTGAGGACTGGGACACGGCGGAAGTGTCGTACACGTCCATCGCCTGCCGGGGCCTCGACACCGACACCTGCCGCTGCAAATTCTATTCCCGGCGCAAACAGGAGGTGCACGACTGCATCGTCCTGAAACCGGAAATGGTCGAGCGGTTCTCTTGGCTGCCGGGCACCTGTGCCTACCGGTTGATCGCTGAGGGCAAGGACCTGTTCGACTGGCACCCGTTGGTGTCCGGCGATCCCGATTCGGTGCATCGGGCGGGGATCTCGGTCCGCGGGCGGGCGACATCGGAAGAGGTGGCCGGCGATCAGTTGGAGGATTTCATCGTCGACTGGCCGAAATAGCTGTCCCCCAAACTCCCATCGGGTACACTTCGGCCATGACGATACCATCTCCAGACGCCATCAAAGGCGTATTCACCGCTGCCCTCACTTTTGTCGATCAAGACTTCGCCCCGGATGTGGAGGCCTGCATCACTCATTGCCGATGGCTCCTCGATAACGGGTGCGACGGGATCGGTTTGCTCGGCACCACGGGCGAGGCGGCCTCGTTCTCCGTGGCCCAGCGGCGCGGCCTGCTCGATGCGGTCCTGGAGGCGGGCATTCCAAAGGAGCGGATCATCGTCGGAACCGGGGCCACGGCCTTGGCCGATGCCGTGGAATTGACCACCCATGCCGCCAGCGCAGAAGTCGCCGGCTGCCTGGTGGTGCCGCCGTTCTATTTCAAGGGTCTCACCGATGACGGAGTCTATGCGAGCTTCGCCACGCTGATCGAACAGACGGGCCGGGATGATTTCAACCTGTTCCTCTATCACTTTCCCCAGATGTCGGCGGTGCCCATCCCCCATGAGGTGATCGCGAGGCTGTTGGCCGACTTCCCCGGAATCGTCGCCGGGCTCAAGGATTCGTCGGGCGATCTGGACAACATGCTGGCGTTGATTGAGAAATTCCCGGTCATGCGGATCTTCTCCGGCACCGAGCGCTACCTTTTGCCGGTCCTGGAAGCCGGCGGCGCGGGCTGCATCACCGCCGGCGGCAATGTCACCTCGGCTGAAATCGGCAAGCTTTACGCCCATTGGCGCGAGCACGGCGCCGGGCCCGAGGCCGAGGCCCTGCAGAACCGGGTGATCGATTTGCGCCAGCGGCTTGAAGGCTTCCCCATGGTGGCGGCCATGAAGTCGCTGCTGGCCCACCACCGCGGGGTCCCGTCCCTGGCGCGAACGGCGCCGCCGATTTGCCCACTGGATCCCGCCGAAGCCAAAACCTTCGCCGAGCGCATGGAAGAAGCCGGTCTGATCCTGTCATGAGCGTTGCGCGTCTCGGTCCCTCTCCCCGAACCTCGGAAGAAGTGCTGGAGGTGGATGGCCGCCAGATTCTGGTGCGTGCCAAGCGGCACAATGGCGCACGCCGAATCACGCTCCGGATCGACCCGCGCCTCGATTGCGCCATCCTGACCCTGCCGCGGCGCGCCAGTCTCAAGAGCGGCTTCGGATTCGCACGTGAAAAGGCCGACTGGCTGGCCCGGCGGCTGGGCGCCTTGCCGCCGCTCACCGCCTTCGAGGACGATGCCACCATCCCGTTTCAGGGCGAGGCGGTGCTGATCCGCCATTTCCCGCTTGCCGGATCGGCGCCGATACTGTCGGGCGGCATCCTACACGTGCCCGGCGAGGTGGCGGACGTGCCGGACCAGGTGCTGGACTGGCTGCGCGGTCAGGCGTTGATGGCGCTGACGGTGACGGCCGAGGAAAAGGCAGCGGCGATCGACCTGCCGCCGCCGCCCGTGACCATCCGCGATCCCCGGGCGCGATGGGGCAGCTGCTCGGCGGCGGGGCGGCTCTCGTTCTCCTGGCGGTTGATCATGGCCCCGCCGATGGTGCTGGACTACGTCGTGGCCCACGAAGTGGCCCATCTCCGTCACCTCAACCACGGCACCAAGTTCCGGACGCTCATGGCCGACCTCGCGGAGGAAGAGGTCCGTGCCGAAGCCTGGCTCACGCGCGAGGGTACCGGTCTCCACCGTTATGGCTGAGACCCCGCCTGCGCCGCGCCCGGCCTTGCCAAAATGGCCGATCGGGCCGGAAACCTTCGCCATGGTGCTGCTGCTGACGGTCCTGGTGGCCTATGGCGCGATCTCGAACAATATCGTGCTGCCCATCTTGCCGGCCCTGGCGCAAGGATTCGAAGTCCCCGTCGGCGCCGCCATGCTGACCATATCGGCGTTCTTTGTTGGGTTCGGTCTGGGTCAAGTCCTCTACGGTTCGCTGTCGGACCGGTTCGGACGGCGGCCCGTGCTGATGGCCGGCGTCGGCCTCTATACCCTGGCCTCGGCCGGCTGCGTGCTGGCGCCCGATTTCGAGACCCTGCTGATTGCGCGGCTTCTGCAGGGGCTGGCGGCGGCCTCGGCCCAGGTGCTCGCCCGCGCTGTCGTGCGCGATCTGTACACGCCAATTCGCGCCGCCCAGGTCCTATCCGTGATGTCGTCGGTCTTTGCCTTCGCCTCGGCCTTCGCGCCGTTCGTGGGCGGCCTGTTCCAGGGTTGGTTCGGCTGGCAGGGTGTGTTCATGGTGCTCACCGCAGTCGGTGCGGGCACATATTTCACCCTGCTGATGGGGTTCAGGGAAAGCCTCGCAGAGCGCGACCCCGATGCCATGAACGTGAAACGGATCAGCGCGAATTACCGGGCCATTGCGGTCGATCGCATTTTCCTCGGCTATACCTTCACATTTTCCGCTGCCTTCGCCGGTATGTTCGCCTTCCACTCGGGATCTTCGTTCGTCTTCATCACCCTCTTCGGCTATACGCCCCAGATGTTCGGCATCTTCTTCGCCCTGGTGCTGGTGGGATTCCTGCTCGCCACAGTGATCTCCTCCAAGCTGGTCCCGGTGCTCGGCATCTATCGCCTGGTGGGCGCCGGCGTCCTCACTTCCACCCTCAGCGCCGGCGTCATGGTGGCCCTGGTGGCGGCAAACCAGGCAAGCCCGGTAACGATCCTGATTCCCCAGTTCACCTACCTGTTCGGTTTCGGACTGATCCTGCCCAATGCCATTGCCGGCGCGCTCGCCCCTTTCCCCAAAAAAACGGGTGCCGCCTCGGCGCTGCTTGGCTTCATCCAGCAAAGCGCGGGTGGATCCATGGTCGCCCTGCTTGGCACCTTGGTCGACGGGACGGCCTTGCCCATGGCCGGCTGCATCTTCATTGGCGGTGTTCTGGCGCTGGTGTGTTTCCTGGTGATCCTGCCGCGCACGGCCCGGGTTCACGAAACCCCCGGGTAGGAGTGCCACCCGGTCATTGGGGATATTCGGGGCCGGAATCGTCGGGCTGAATGACCCAACGCCTCGAACTGCCAGGCCGCGCGCCCCGCCCGGTGGTGGCCCGGCCACTGTTGCCGGAAGCGGCGGGCGCATCACGGGTGGGGGCTTCGCTCGCGGGCGCCGTGGCACTCTCGCCGCCGCCGAACAACAGGCTCCAGAAACCGCCCCAACTGCGCCGTCCAGGCAAGGCCTTGGGTTCGAGGCCCTTATGGGCGGCGGTCATGACATCGCGGAAAAGACGCGCCGGAAGGCCGCCGCCGGTCACGCCTTTCATGGGCGAGCCGTCATCATTGCCGAGCCACACGGCAGTGACGAAATCGGCGGAATAGCCGATGAACCAGGCATCGCGGTAGTCCTGGGTGGTGCCGGTCTTGCCACCGGCCGGGTAGCCGAATCGCGCCGCCTTGCCAGTGCCTTGCTCTATCACCGCCCGCATCATGCCGTTGATTTCCGCCAGCATGTCGGGGCCGATGCGGCTGCCGGGGCCGGACCCGGTGCGGCGGTAGATAACGCGGCCGCGCGCGTCCTTGACGGCAAAAACCCCATGGGCAAACACGGCATTGCCGCCGTTGGCGAAGGCCGCATAAGCCTGAGCCATCTCCAACGGCGTTACTTCCGACGTGCCAAGGGCCAGTCCCGCCTCGCGCCGCAGCGGGGTGGTGATGCCGAGTGACCGGGCCCAGCGGATCGCGCGGTCGGCCCCGGCGTGCTGCAGAACCCGGACGGCGACGGAATTGTAGGACCCGGCAAGCGCATCGGTCAGGCTGACCTCGCCATGATACTTGTTGGCGTAGTTCTTGGGGCGGAAGCGGCCGATGCGGACCGGGGCGTCGAGCAGCACGGTATCCGGCCTGAGCCCGGCCTCCAGCCCCGCCAGGTAGACAAACGGCTTGAATGCGGAACCGGGCTGGCGCAGCGCCTGGGTCACGCGGTTGAACTGGGAGTCTCCGTAATTGCGCCCGCCCACCATGGCCCTGAGCGCCCCATCGGGGCCCATCACCACGACGGCGGCCTGGCCCACACCCCGCGCCTTGCCCGGGCCCTTGAGAAAACGTTCCACCGCGGCCTCCGCCGCTTGCTGGAGACGGATATCGAGCGTCGTTTGGACCTGGATATCGCCCTGGCCGGTGCCGACATACCCCCGCGCCTGATCCAGCGCCCAATCCGCGAAATAGCGTCCCACCCGGACCGGCTGGCGCCTGAGACGCGCCGGGTTGCGTTTGACGACGCGGGCCTGGGCCGAGGTAATGACACCGGTCGCCACCATGCGGTCGAGGACGATGGCCGCGCGCCGCGCGGCACGGCCGCGGTTGCGGGTCGGCGCATAGCGCGACGGCGCCTTCAGCAATCCCGCCAACATCGCCGCCTCATTGAGGCGGAGCTTGGCGGCGGGCTTCGCGAAATAGCTGCGCGCGGCGGCCTCGATCCCGAAATTGCCGGCGCCGAAATAGACCCGGTTGAGATAGAGGGAGAGAATCTGGTTCTTGGTGAACCTGTCCTCCAGCCACAGCGCCAGGATCACCTCCTGCACCTTGCGCTTCAACGTCCGCTCCGGCCCCAGGAACACGTTCTTGGCGAGCTGCTGGGTGATCGTCGACCCGCCCTGGACGATGCGCCCCGCGGCGATGTTGGCAACCACCGCCCGGGCCAGGCCCAGGAGATCGATGCCGAAATGGCTGTAAAAGCGCGCATCCTCCACCGCCATGACCGCCCGGGGCACGTAGGACGGCAATTGGGCGACGGTGACCGGCTTGGCCACCACCTGCCCGAACCGAGCGAAGCGCCGCCCGTCGGTCGCGAGCAAGGTCACCGCCGGCTGGCGCTTCAGCGCCGGAACATCGTCGAGCGGCGGCAGATCGTAGGCGTACCAGGCAATCAGCGCCGTCATGCCGAGCGCGCCCCAAATCGCGATCACCAGCGTCCAGCGAAAGAGCCGACCCCATACGCTTCGGCGCGCGGGTTTGCGGGACTTCCTGCCGGCAGCCTTGGGATTCGCTTTGCGGGTACGGCGCGGTTTCTTGGCCATGGCGTCGGGTTACGCCGCGATTGGGGCGGGAAAAGGGCAGGCCCGGCCGGCCCCGCCCGCAGCCGGGTCAGACGTCCAGATTGGCAACCTCGAGCGCATGGGTCTGGATAAATTCGCGCCGTGGCTCGACGACGTCGCCCATAAGGGTGGAGAAGATATCCTCCTGTACCTCGGCATGGCTGATCTTGACCTGCAGCAACGTACGCGCATCGGGATCGAGGGTCGTCTCCCAAAGCTGTTCCGGGTTCATCTCTCCAAGGCCCTTGTAGCGCTGCACTGAAACGCCCTGCCGACCCAGCGCCATCACCGTTTCCACCAGGCCGGTGGGCCCGGTAATGACGGATTCGGTGTCCTTTCGGGTCAGCTGGGAATGCCGTTCATAGTAGCGCTGCAACTTGCCCGCCCGCTCGTCGAGCTTGCCCGCCTCGACCATCGAGAGCAGCTTAGCGTCGATGATAAAGCGTTCCGGCACGCCGCGAAGCACGCGTTCGAACACCATGTTCCCCTGCTCGTCCAACTTGCCGGTCCAGCCCCGATCGATCTCCGGCACCATGGCATCCAAGCGGCGCGCGATATAATCGGCGATGGCCTCGGCCTGCTCCTTGTCGGCGAACAGGCCCTCGTTCAGCGCCCCCAGAATCGCCGCCTGCTCGACCAATGCCAAGGAGCCCGAGCGCCGAGCCAAGGGCGCGAGAAGGTTGCGCGCGCTGCGCGCCTCCTCCAGCACCTCACGCAGATCCTCGCCCGCCACCTGCTGGCCGTCATGCAAGGTCAGCACGGTCTCCTCGATGCCGGCATCGATCAGGTAATCCTCCAGCGCCCTATCATCCTTGAGATAGACCTCCGAAGAGCCGCGCTTGGCGCGATAAAGCGGTGGCTGGGCGATGTAAAGATGTCCGCGTTCCAGAAGCTCCGGCATCTGGCGGTAAAAGAAGGTGAGCAGCAAGGTCCGGATATGGGCGCCGTCGACATCGGCGTCGGTCATGATGATGACCTTGTGATAACGCAGCTTGGCGATATCGAAATCGTCGGCGCCGATGCCGGTCCCCAGCGCCGTGATCAAGGTGCCGATTTCCGCCGAAGACAGCATCTTATCGAAGCGCGCGCGTTCGACATTGAGGATCTTGCCCCTAAGCGGCAGGATCGCCTGGTTGGCCCGGTTGCGGCCCTGCTTGGCGGAGCCACCGGCCGAATCGCCCTCGACGATGAAGATCTCGGAGAGCGCCGGGTCCTTCTCCTGGCAATCGGCGAGCTTGCCCGGCAAGGACGAAATATCGAGCGCGCCCTTGCGTCGGGTCAGCTCCCGCGCCTTGCGCGCCGCCTCGCGGGCGGCCGCGGCTTCGACCGCCTTGGCGATGATGCGCTTGCCCTCGTTGGGGTGTTCCTCGAACCACTGCCCAAGCTTGTCCCCCACCACGCTTTCAACCACCGGGCGCACCTCTGAGGACACCAGCTTCTCCTTGGTCTGGGAGGAGAACTTGGGATCCGGCACCTTGACCGACAACACGCAGGTCAACCCTTCGCGGGAATCGTCGCCGGTGATCTGAACCTTTTCCCGCTTGGTGACCCCTACCTCGGCGGCGAAATTGTTGACGGTCCGGGTCAGCGCCGCGCGGAAACCGGCCAGATGGGTGCCGCCGTCTCGCTGGGGAATGTTGTTCGTGAAACACAGCATGTTCTCGTGATAGGCATCGGTCCATTCCATGGCGATCTCGACCTGGATGCCCTCTCGTTCGTCGGCCAAGGAGATCGGCGGGGTGTGCAGCGCCGTCTTGGACCGGTCGAGATACTCGACATAGGCCGTCAATCCACCTTCGTAATACATTTCATGGTGGACCGGCTCGACCTCCCGGTTGTCGGTCATGGTGATGGTGATGCCGGAATTGAGGAAGGCGAGCTCCCGCAACCGGCTGCGCAGGATACTGTAGTCGAAGGTGATGTTGGTGAAGACCTCGGCCGAGGGATAGAACGTCACCTCGGTGCCGGTCCGCGATCCGCCATCCTCGGCCGCCGGCGCGGCTCCCTGATCGGCGAGCGCCCCGTCGGGATCGCCGTCTCGGAAGCGCATGGTGTATTCGTGCCCGTCGCGCCAAATGCGCAGGTCCAGGACCGACGACAGTGCGTTGACCACCGACACGCCGACACCGTGCAATCCGCCGGATACCTTGTAGGAATTCTGATCGAATTTTCCCCCGGCATGGAGCTGGGTCATGATCACCTGGGCCGCAGAAACCCCTTCTTCCTCATGGACCTCCACCGGGATGCCCCGGCCGTTGTCGGACACGGTGACCGAACCATCGACATTGAGGGCCACGTCGATGCGATCACAATGGCCGGCCATGGCCTCGTCGATGGAGTTGTCCACCACCTCGTAAACCATGTGATGGAGACCGGTGCCGTCATCGGTATCGCCGATATACATGCCGGGCCGCTTGCGCACCGCTTCGAGCCCGCGCAGCACCTTGATGGCACCGGCACCGTATTCCTCATCCATGGGATCGGGCTCCGCGCCGGGCTGATCTTCGGGTGGGGTGGCTTCATCGGTCATGTTCTTGCCTTCACTGGTTGCGCATGTATCACGTTGAGAGGGCCGCCTATGGGGCCTCCGTCACGCTGCCGCCTTCGACCCTGAGAAGCCGCGCCTGACCGCCGAGATCGGAAAACAGCGCCTGGTCGGTTCCCGTCATCCAGGCCTGGGCGCCAAGCGCGGCGATCTCGCCATGCAGGGCCCGGCGCCGGTCGGCATCGAGATGGGCGGAGACTTCATCGAGCAGGAGGAGCGGCGCGAACCCGTGCCGTTCCGCCTGGAGCCGTGACGCGGCGAGAATGATCCCAAGCAAGAGGCTCTTCTGCTCGCCGGTCGACAGCACCGCCGCGGCACGGCCGCTGTCGGCCTCGCATACCGACATATCGGTCCGGTGCGGCCCGTGCCCGGCGCCGCCGGTTTCCGCATCCCGCGCCCGGGACGCGGCCAGGGCATCGGCCAGGCGATCCTCGGCATCGAGCGCCGGGCCTTGACCAAGCCACGCCTCGGCCTCGCCGTCCGCAACGACCACGGCGGCGGGGAACGGGCCGATCCCGCCGGCTGCCGCCCGGGTCAGGTCGGCGACGGCGATCAAACGAGCCGCGGCCACGGCGATACCGGTCTCCGCCATGGTCCGTTCCAGCGCCGTCAGCCAGGCCGGATCGGTGCCCGGCGTCTTGAGCAGCCGGGCGCGCTCGCGCAAGGCGCGCTCATATTCGTTGATGCGGCCCGCATGGGCGGGATCGCCGACCGCCACCAGCTTGTCGAGAAAACGGCGCCTGCCCGAGGGCGAATCGATGAACAGGCGGTCCTGGGACAGTGTCAGCCACAGGATCGGCACCCGGGAGGCCAAGGCCGCCGGCCCCGATTGCGGCTTGCCATCGATGCGTACCAGACGCCGGGCGGTGGCGGAGGCACCGTCGCGGCCAGTGCCGACCTCGAAACTCCCGCCGGGCGCGTCGAGAACCGCGGCAACGGCCCAGGGCTGGGGCTGAGCATCGGCACCATCGGTCCGGCAATCGACGTCGGCAAGCCGCGCGCTGCGCAAGCCTCGGCCGGCCCCGAGATAGGACACCGCCTCCAACAGATTGGTCTTGCCCGCGCCGTTCGGCCCGGTCAGGATCACCGGCCGGCCGTCGACGGCAAGACGCAGGCGCGGGTAATTTCGGAAAGCGGTCAGAGTCAGCGCGCGGATCGCCAGCCGCGCCTGTTCGGCCCCGGGGCCCGGCCGTTCAGCCGGCATCGCGTATTGCAGAGAGGAGGCGGTCAGCGCTTCAACATCCTTGATTGACGAATAACGGAAAATCCACGGGCCCGCACCCCGGTCACACCCGCATCGGCATGATCACGTAAAGCGCATTGGCATCGTCGACATCGCGAACGATGGCTGCCGAAGCGCCGTCGCCAAGCCGGAAGCAGGCCTTGTCGCCGTGGATCCGCTCGGCGATATCGAGCAAGTAGCGGGAATTGAAGCCGATCTCCATGGCATCGGCATCGTAGCCGACCTCGATCTCCTCCTCAGCGCGGCCCTGTTCGATGGACGTGGCCGACAGGGTCACGGTCCCCGGCACCAGCGCCAGCTTCACGGCACGGGATTTCTCGGTGGAAATGGTCGAAACCCGGTCCACCGCCTCGGCAAAGGCCCGGCAATCGACCTCCAGGGTCTTCTCATTGCCTTCGGGCACGACCCGCTCGTAGTCGGGGAAGGTGCCGTCGATCAGCTTGGACGTGAGCATGGCATCATCGAAGGCCAAGGCGATCTTGGCGTCGGACAGGCTGACGGCGATATCGGAGTCGGTTTCATCGATCAGCTTGCGCCACTCGTTGACCATCTTGCGCGGCACGATGATACCGGGCATGTCCGCGGCCCCGTCGGGTAGCGGCACATCGAACCGGGCCAGCCGGTGGCCATCGGTCGCCACCGCCCGCAGCATCGGCACGCCGTCCCGCTCCGTGGCATGAAGGTAGATGCCGTTGAGGTAATAGCGGGTTTCCTCGGTGGAGATCGCGAAGCGGGTCTGATCGATGAGCGCCCTTGCGGCCTCGGCGGGCAAGGTGAACCGGTGCGGCAGATCCTCGTCGCCAATCGCCGGAAAATCCGCCGGCGGCAGGGACGCGAGTTGGAAATTGGAGCGCCCGGACTGCAGCGCGAGCTGTCCGTCCCCATCGGCGGTCTCCAATGCCACCTGCGCCCCATCGGGCAGCTTGCGCACGATATCGTGCAGCGTGTGGGCCGATGCCGTGATCGCGCCCGGGGCGCCGACCTCGGCCGCGACGGTCTCGGAAATGGCAAGTTCCATATCCGTCGCGGTCAGCCGGATGCCGCCGTCGGCGGTTTCCATCAGCACGTTATTGAGGATCGGGATGGTGTTGCGGCGTTCGACGACGCTCTGGACATGTCCGAGGGAACGAAGGAGGGACGCGCGTTCGATGGTGAGTTGCATCGGTATGATCGTTACCTATTGCGCCCGCGGCACGGGCAGGGATCGATTATTCTTAGAACGGCGAGGCCCTTGGGTAGGGCCGTTGCCGCCTCGTTGATCGCCCGCCGGCCCGGTCTGGACCCGAAGGCGATAACCTCCCCGGTCAAGGCAGATTCCGGGCCCGCCGGAACGGCCGCCAACCGGGAAACGACTATAGCACAAGTCCTTGGAATCCAGAAGAAAAAGGGGCCGCGTGCGGCCCCCTCCTCAAGTCCCCGAAACAGCCTTTGGCCGCCCCCTTGGTCCTCAGTTTTCAAGCATCCGGCGCAGCAGATCGACGTCTTCGGAAAATCCCGGATCGGTGGCACGCAACTCCTCGATCTTGCGCACTGCGTGCATCACCGTGGTGTGATCCCGGCCGCCGAATTTGCGGCCGATTTCCGGCAGTGACCGGGTGGTCAGCTGCTTGGCCAGATACATCGCCACCTGCCGGGGCCTGGCCACGGCCCGGGCCCGGCGCGCCGAATGCATGTCGGCGATGCGGATGTTGAAGTGTTCGGCGACCTGTTTCTGAATTTCCTCGATGGTGACGCGCCGGTCGTTGGCGCGCAACAGGTCGTGGAGCACCTCCTGGGTCGCCTCCAGCGAGATATCGCGGCCCACCAATGTGGCATGGGCCACCACACGGTTCAGCGCCCCTTCCAACTCACGCACGTTGGACGTGATCTTGTGGGCCAGGAACTCCAGCACTTTCTGGGGAACCTGGGCGCCGAGACGGTCCGCCTTGTTGGCCAGGATCGACAGACGAAGCTCGTAATCGGTCTGATGGATATCGGCGACCAGCCCCCAGCCGAGGCGCGAACGCAGTCGTTCTTCCATGCCTTCCAGGTCAGAAGGCGACTTGTCGGCGGAAATCACCACCTGATTGTTCTGATCCACAAGCGCGTTGAAGGTATGGAAGAACTCCTCCTGGGTGGTCTCCCGCCCGGAGATGAATTGAACGTCGTCGATCATCAGTACGTCGACCGAGCGGAACTGATCCTTGAACGCCATGGTGTCCTGATAGCGCAGCGCCCGGATGAACTGATACATGAACTTTTCCGCTGACAGATATATGACCCGGCGGTTTGGATGCCGTTCCCGGATGTGCCAGGCAATGGCGTGCATCAGGTGGGTCTTGCCGAGGCCGACCCCGCCATAGAGGAACAGCGGATTGAACGGGGCATGGTTGGCTTCGGCGACGCGGCGGGCCGCGGCATAGGCGAATTCGTTGGACTTGCCGACGACGAAATTATCGAAATTGAACCGCGGATCGAGCGGGGCACTGACATCCCCGCCACCTGGCGGCGCTGCGCTTTTCCGCGAAGCGGAAGCCGCCGGCGCCGCACGTGGCGCCTCCGCGGCGCGCTGCGGCGCCCGTTCGGCCGCCTTCTTGACGGTAATTTCGACACTGCCCAGATCACTGCATTCCTTCACCATCAGGGCGGTGATGCGGTCGAGATAGTGCCGGCGGACCCAGTCTCCCATGAACCGGGTCGGCGCGCCGATCAGCGCCTTACCGTGATCCACGCCACACAAATGAAGAGGACCCAGCCAACTCTTGAACTCGGCATCTCCGATCTCCGCCCGGAGCCTGTCTCTGACGCGCCCCCACGCCGCGTCATATGCTGACAAATCTTCACTCATTGCAAAATTCCAGCCTCAATCTTGCGCCCAGGGCAGGCCGCTGACCTTCCAGCCTTCTTTCTCACCCCGGTGTTTGTTTTCGTTGTGCCCCCCCTCGAATCCCTGGGCGACATTGTAAGCACGCTTGAAACCAGCCTCGGTCAACTTGATCGCCGCTGCCCGCGAACGGGCCCCCGAACGGCAGATCACAAGGACCGGCGTGTCCTCATTCGCACCGGCTGCCTTGACCTGGTCGACGAAGCCCGCATTCACCTGCATGGTCGGGTAGACCTGCCAGGGAATGAACCGGGTTTCCTTGCCTAACGGCCGAAGATCTGGAACGCCGACGAAAGCCCATTCGGGCTGAGTCCGGCAATCGACCAGAACCGCTTCCGGAGATTCTTGCAAGATCGACCAGGCATCCGACGGGACAACATCGCCCCCGTACCCCTCACCCGGTGCCACCTTGTTTTCCGTGGCGGTCCTGAGGTCCTCCCCCGACATAAATGATTCTCCCGATCAGGCCGATGGACAGCCCCGGCCCCTTAGCGGGCCCCTTCTTCTTCTCGAAAGCGCTATTTGTTTCGTTTATGTGTTTACTTAGAGGAACAAGAACTAATCAGGCGTTGAAAATAAACCGTTTTCGCCCGGCGCGATTAAGCATAGTACAAAAGCCCAAATTTACTGTCCAACTCGGCGTCGGCAAGGACGGACTCTACCCGTGACTCGTTAACCATGCAACGTGATCGTAACGGGAACGTCGCATTTTTTCGCAGTGCATCATTTGGAGTCTCCGCACAAACGAAAACGCGCCCCACGGGGCGCGCCGATTCACGAAGATTTTGGAGGCACTTAAAGGGCCCTGATCCGGGCATTGAGGCGGGCGACCTTGCGCGAGGCCGTGTTGCGATGCAGCACGCCCTTGGTCACGCCGCGCATGATTTCCGGCTGCGCCGCCTTCAAGGCGGCACTGGCGGCGTCCTTGTCGCCCGAGGCGATCGCCGATTCCACCTTCTTGACGAAGGTGCGCACGCGGCTCAAGCGGTTGCGGTTGACAACCGTCTTACGCGCGGTTTGGCGAATGCGTTTCTTTGCGGACCGGATGTTGGCCATATCGTCTGCCCTACTTCGTTACCCCGTTCAACCGTGAACGGCCGAGGCGCCAATCGAGGCGCGAAGGCGAGTTTATAAGCATCCGCGCCGGGACCGTCAAGGGCAGGGTTTGCAACGATTACACGCCGCCCGAACGGTGCCCCGCGGCGCCTTCGACCGGGGCCGAGCCGGCGGCCGGCACGACGGCGTTCAGGCTCAGCGCTGCAGCTCCGGACAGTAGAAAGTCGATCTGCCCCCCTGGACCAGGCGGCGGATGCCGGCGCAGCCCGACCGCTGCCCAGCACAGCGCGGACAGGGAGCGCCTTCGCGCCCATAGACCGCGAAGTTGTGCTGGAAATAGCCGAGCTCCCCGCTGGGCTGGCGGTGATCGCGCAATGAGGAACCGCCCGCCTCGATGGCCTCGCTCAGCACCGCCTGAATGGCCCGGACGAGGCGTTCGGCCCGCCGGCGACCGATATTGGCGGCCTTACGCCGCGGCGATATGCCGGCCCGGTAAAGCGCCTCGCAGACATAGATATTGCCAAGCCCGGCGACCACCCGCTGGTCCAGCAATGCCGACTTTATGGGGGTGATCTTGCCCGCCAGCCGATCCGCCAGGACCGGGCCGGTGAAAGCGGGACCGAGCGGTTCGGGGCCGAGGCCCGCGAACAAGGGATGGGCGTCGATCTCGGTCCGCTTGACCAGGGTCATCATGCCGAAACGCCTGGCATCGTTGAACAGGATTCGCGCGCCCCCGTCGGTCTCCAGGATGACGTGATCGTGAAGGCCGGGGGCAACTTCCAGGTTGGCGCCGCCGGCCCCGGTCACCACCATGCGTCCCGACATGCCGAGATGAACCACCAGGGCCTCGTCGGTGGCTTCGAACCCGACCAGCATGTATTTGGCGCGCCGGGTGATGGCGCTGACCCGCCGCCCGGTCAGCCAATCCTCCAGCCCTTCGGGAAACGGGATGCGCAAGCCCTTGCGCCGCACCTCCGCGCGGAGGATGCGCCGTCCCTGGAGAACGGGGATCAGGCCGCGGCGGACGGTTTCGACTTCGGGCAGCTCCGGCATGGCGGGCACCGTAGCGGAATTGCACGGCGTCCGCTATTGTCGCCGCCATGGACA
>JAHEKA010000009.1 GCA_024638585.1 Rhodospirillales bacterium | reverse complement strand
CTTTTCGGGATCATGGTGCTCAACTTCGCCATCGTGCAGTTCGCCCCGGGCGGACCGGTGGAGCAACTGGTCGCCGAGCTTACCGGCACGGCGGTCGGCGCGACCGCGCGCATCGGCGGCGCCGAGGGTGAAGCCGGGGCGCCCACCGGCGGCGGTTTCGGGGACGACGGCGCCTATCGCGGAGCGGAAGGGTTGGACCCGGAATTCGTCAAGGAGCTGGAGAAGCTTTACGGGTTCGACAAGCCGCCCCTCGAACGCTTCTTCACCATGATGGCCAACTATTTGGTGCTCGATTTCGGAGACAGCTTCTACCGCGACCGGTCGGTAATGGACCTGGTCTGGGAAAAGCTTCCGGTGTCGATCTCCCTGGGCCTGTGGTCGACGCTGTTGATCTACATGATCTCGATCCCGCTTGGCATCGCCAAGGCGGTGCGCGACGGCGAACGCTTCGATGTCTGGTCCAGCGCGGTGGTGATCATCGGCCATGCCATCCCCGGTTTCCTGTTCGCCATCCTTTTGGTGGTGGTGTTCGCGGGCGGCAGCTATCTCGACTGGTTCCCGTTGCGCGGCCTGGTCTCGGAAAACTGGGAACAGTTGAGTTGGCCCGACCGCATCGTCGATTACTTCTGGCACATGGCGCTGCCGACCACCGCTCTGGTGATCGGCGGGTTCGCGGCGCTCACCATGCTGACCAAGAATTCCTTCCTGGAAGAAATCCACAAGCAATACGTGATCACGGCGCGGGCCAAGGGACTGGGCCAGACCCGGGTGCTGTACCGCCATGTCTTCCGCAACGGCATGTTGATCGTCATCGCCGGCTTCCCCGATGCCCTGATTGACATCCTGTTCGCCGGCGCCCTTCTGACGGAAGTGATTTTCTCTTTGGATGGGCTCGGCCTGCTCGGCTTCGAATCGGTGGTCAACCGGGATTACCCGGTGGTTTTCGGAACGCTGTTCTTTTTCACGCTAATCGGCTTGGTGGTGAACATCCTGCGCGACGTCACCTATGTCCTGGTCGATCCCCGCATCGATTTCGAAGGCCGGGGGAACTAGGCAATGGCGGACGATCGGCTCTTCGGGCGAACGCTGACGCCCATGACCCAGCGGCGGCTAGCCAATTTCCGCGCCAACAAGCGCGGCTATTGGTCGCTTTGGATCTTCCTGGGCCTGTTCGTCCTGTCCCTGTTCGCCGAACTGATCGCCAACGACAAGCCCTTGGTGGTGCAATATGACGGCGCCTTCTATTTTCCCGTGGTGCAGAGCTATCCGGAGACCACCTTCGGCGGCGTGCTTCGGACCGAACCCGATTACGCCGATCCCGCCGTCAAACAGCTGATCTCGGCCAAGGGCTGGGCGCTCTACCCGCTGATCCCCTATGGGCTCCGGACCGTCGATTTCTGGTCGCGCGAGGCGCTGCCGTCGGCCCCTTCGGCGCGCCACTGGCTCGGCACCGATGATCAGGGCCGCGACGTGCTGGCACGACTGATCTACGGCTTTCGGATATCGGTCCTGTTCGGCCTGGCCCTGACGCTCGTCAGTTCGGTCGTCGGCATCACCGCCGGCGCCCTGCAGGGCTATTTCGGCGGGCTGTTCGACCTCATCTTCCAGCGGGTGATCGAGATCTGGCAGGGCATTCCGCGGCTCTATGTGCTGATCATCTTCGCAAGCTTCGTGGAGCCGAATTTCTGGTGGCTCTTAATCATCCTCCTGTTCTTCCATTGGATGTCCCTGGTCAGCGTGGTGCGAGCCGAGTTCTTGCGCGCGCGCAACCTCGATTACGCCCGTGCGGCGCTGGCGCTTGGCGCATCGGACGCCTCCATCATGTACAAGCACCTCTTGCCCAACGCCATGGTGGCGGCGCTCACCTTCTTGCCTTTTGTCCTCAATAGCGCGATCACGGCGCTGACCTCCCTTGATTTCCTGGGCTTCGGCCTGCCCCCGGGTTCGGCATCATTGGGCGAGGTGTTGGCCCAGGGTAAATCCAACCTGCAAGCGCCTTGGCTTGGGATATCAGGGTTCCTGGTCCTTGCGGTGATGCTGAGTCTGCTGATCTTCATCGGCGAGGCGGTGCGCGACGCCTTTGATCCCAGAAAATCGATGGGATGAGGGCGCGGCGATGACCCAGGCACCTCTCTTGCAGGTCGAAAACCTCGCCATCGGCTTCCGAAGTTCGGCGGGCGATCGCGTGGTGGTCAAAGGCGCCAGTTTCGAGATCGCCCCCGGCGAGACCCTCGCCCTGGTGGGAGAATCGGGCTCGGGCAAATCGATCACCGCTCTGTCGGTCATGCAGCTCCTGCAATACCCGCCCGCTTTCCATCCCACCGGTTCCGTGCTGTTCAAGGGCGAGGAAATGATCGGCGCTCCGGACGAGAAGCTGAGATCGATCCGCGGCGGGGAAATCGCCATGATCTTTCAGGAGCCGATGACGTCCCTCAATCCGCTGCACACCATCGAACGTCAGGTCAGCGAGAGCCTGATCCTGCACCGGGGCATGAACCGCGAGGCCGCGCGGGCCCGGACGTTGGAGCTCCTGGAAAAGGTCGGGCTTCGGGACGCCGAATCCCGCTTGGGCGCCTATCCCCATCAGCTTTCCGGTGGACAACGCCAGCGGGTGATGATCGCCACGGCGCTGGCCAACGAACCCAGCCTGCTGATCGCCGACGAGCCGACCACGGCGCTCGACGTCACCATCCAGGCCCAGATCCTGGCCCTCTTGAAGGACCTGCAGGCTGAGATGGGCATGGCGCTCTTGTTGATCACCCACGATCTCGGCGTGGTGCGCAAGATGTCGCAGCGGCTTTGTGTCATGAAGGATGGAGAGATCGTCGAAACCGGCGATACGGAAACGGTTTTTGCCGCGCCCGCCCATCCCTACACGAAGACGCTGATCGATTCCGAACCCCGGGGCCGCAAAGAGCCGGCAGAAGAAGAGGCCCCCGTCGTGCTGGAGGCATCCGACGTCAAGGTTTGGTTCCCCATCAAGGCGGGCGTCTTCCGCCACACCGTGGGCCATGTGAAAGCGGTGGACGGGATTTCGGTCTCGGTGCGCGAGGGCGAGACGCTCGGTGTCGTCGGCGAATCGGGCTCGGGCAAGACGACCCTGGGCATGGCGCTCCTGCGCCTGCAGCCGTCAACCGGCGCGATCCGTTTCCTCGATCAGGATATTGCCGACCTCAAGCGCAATGCGATGCGCCCGCTGAGGCGCGAAATCCAGATCGTTTTCCAGGATCCCTTCTCGTCCCTCAGTCCGCGCATGTCCGTCGGCCAGATCGTGGAGGAAGGGCTGATGATCCACGGCTTGGGAGAGGGATCCGCCGAGCGCGTACAAATCGTCGAATCCGTGCTGGAAGAGGTCGGGCTCGATCCCGAGGCGCGCCACCGTTACCCCCATGAGTTTTCAGGCGGACAGCGCCAGCGCATCTCCATCGCCCGGGCGCTTGTGCTGAAGCCGCGCCTGATCGTATTAGACGAACCCACCTCTGCGCTCGACATGACGGTCCAGGCCCAGATCGTCGAATTGCTGCGCGGCCTGCAACGGGCTCATGGTCTCGCCTATGTCTTCATCAGCCACGACCTCAAGGTGGTGCGGGCTCTGGCCGACGATGTCCTGGTCATGCGCAACGGACAGGTAATGGAATTCGGGCCTTGCGACCGTGTGTTCGATCACCCGGAGACCGATTACACCCGGGCCCTGATGACGGCGGCCTTTGATTTGGAAGTGGCGGGAACCGATGCGGTTAGCCAGTAATACCTTGTTTAATAACAATTTAACGGAAATCCATCTTCCTTGGCGTGAGTCCGCGCGCAAAGTCTTATTTCTGCCTGATGGAGTTGGTAATACTTTAGGCTGAGGATTTCGGCCTCACATTTGGGCTTAAGATAGGTTAAGGGATCATGCGTTCCATCGGCGCCGTTCTGGCAATTCTGTTTGCCGCCCAGCCCGCGCTTGCACAGACGGAAACCCCGCCGCGCAAGCCATTGGAGCGTGTCGTCGTCGGGTATCTTGAGCGTGTCCGTATCTTTCCCGGCAACCTCCTGGTCTACGGTAAGATCGACACCGGGGCACGGACGTCATCGCTCAATGCACAGGACTTCAAATACGTCGAACGGGACGGTAAGACTTTCGTCCGGTTTTCCGTCACCAACCGTGACAATGAAACCCGCACCTTCGAACGCCCGGTCATCCGCCGGGCCCGCATCAGGGACTTGGGGCGTCCGTCTCAGATTAGGCCGGTGGTGATGCTCGGTCTATGTATCGGCAACATCTACCGCTATACCCAGGTCAACCTATCGAACCGAGCGGGCTTCAATTTCCAACTTCTGGTGGGCCGGCGCTTCATGACCCAACTTCTGCTTGTCGATCCGGTGCTTCAATACACGGCGGAGCCCACCTGCCCCCAACCTAACCATGCCGGTCTCGAAAACGGAAAGCCCAAGGCAAGTCCCCCACCCGTCCAGGAGACCGCCAAGTAGCCGGACCTCAGCGGCCCCGCTCTTGTTCGCGCTTGGCCATGAATTCCTGAATAAATTTCGGTATATCGTTCTTGGAAAAGCGGTCCTGTTCCGCGGGGCTATGCAGGAACGCGATGATGTCGCCGAGCTCCTCCGCCGTCAGGTCGATCTGTTCGGCGAATAGGCGGCGTTGCAAGGCCAACATCGGCGTGCCGCCGCGCCACATCCGGGAGATGAATCCGAGAACGTCGACAGTGGAGGGGCGGACTTCGATATCGAGCGCAACGGCATTCTTGCCGCCGACGCCGTTGACCGAATGGCAAACGACGCAGGCCCGGGTCGCGAAATAGACCCGCCCCTTGGCCGGATCCATGGAGGGGAGAACGAGATCCGGCAGACCCTTGAGGGGAAAGCGATATCCTGGCTTTGCGCCTGTCGCCGGCTGATCCTGGGCGACCGCTGCACTTCGATATCCGTCGGCGACCAGCAACATACCCACCGCCGAAAGCCAAATCGAAATAAGGCAGAATGCGCGTTTCATCGAGATCCTCACTTTCCGATTGAGATCGCCAGTCTTAAGCCATGATGGGTCGATCAGCCAGAGAATTGAAGCTTCCCACAACCTGCGATCACAGCATGAAAGACAGCATCGTAGCGATCCCCAAGAACGAAAAGAATCCTGCAATGTCGGTTACCGTAGTCAGGATGATAGAGGACGCCACCGCGGGATCCTGGCCGAGCCGCGCGAGGACAATTGGGACCAGGGCGCCGGCCATGCCCGCCAAGATCATGGATATCACCATGGACGAGGCGATCACCAGGACCAGGCCGATGTTCCCGCTCCAAAAATAAACACCGATGGCGCAGGTTAAGGCAATGCCTATGCCGTTCCAAAGACCCGCGTTGACCTCCTTGCCGGTCACCAACCACCACTGGCAGAAACTGATCTCGCGAAGGGCTAGCCCGCGCATGGTGACCGCGAGCGCCTGGGCACCGGTATTTCCCGACTGCCCCGCCACTACGGGCAACAGGACCGCCAGCGCCGTGTATTTGGCGATGGTGCTTTCAAACAAGCCAACCACCGAGGCGGCAAGGAATGCCGTCAGTAGATTGATCTGCAGCCAGGGAAGGCGCTTGCGCACCGCGAACCAGCTGCTGGACAGGGCCCGCTCATCCTTGCTGGCGCCCACCATGGACTGCATGTCGGCGCTGACCACGTCGCGGAGGGCGCCGACCAGCTCGTTATGGCGAATAACACCGAGAATATGGCCGTCCAGGTCGACCACGGGAATTTCCTGGAGGTCCAGTTCCTGAAATCGCTGCACGACCACGTCACGCGGGTCCATGGGCCCGACCACCGCCGCTACCGGTTTTCTGAGTTTGGAGATGGGCAGGTCGCGCGGATGGAATGCCAGGTCCCGCACATCGACCAAGCCGTCGAGCCGGCCCTCTGCGTCTACCAACTTGATGAAGTAGCCCCCGACACCTTTGCGTTCCGCAAGCAGCTCAAGTGCGTGACCGGCAGTAATGTTGTCATGCAGGGCGAGTACTCGCGAATCCATAAAACGGCCCGCTGAGTCCTCTGGATAGGACAGGAGTTCGGACAGTTCGCGCGCGATCCCCTCAGACAAACGCTCGATTTCCAGCTTGCGATCCGTTTCGTCCATGCTGCCGAGCAAACGGGCCGCCTGATTGGGAGCAAGGGATTCGAGGAGCTCGGTCCGGAGCCGTTCGGGCAGGTGACGGAACATGACGGCAGCGAATCCCGGGGCCAGAAACCTCCAAAATCGACCCAGGACCTCTATGGGAAGGCCGCCGAGGCTATCTGCGGCATCGGCTGGTGACTTGGACTCCAATCCCCTGGCCGCCTCGTCCGGGAAGTCCTCGACATAGCGTTCGATCAGGGCATCGACGACCGGCGCAACCATATCCGTCATGTCCGGTCCTTCTCATCACCGGTGGTCTCGGCCGGTTGCGTCATGGGCCGGCCCAAGGAAGCGCTGAGGACGTCCGAAAGCCCCGTGAACCAGGCATCGGTCAATGCCGTGGCCGAGGAACCAAAAAATTCTGAAGGCGACTGCTGTGTGAGGTCGTCCACCGCGTGGCGAAGGGCCGCATAGCGGATAATGCCGAGGAACGCATCCGCGGTCTCTGCAACCGGCAGAATATCGGTGCTGCGCCAGGCAGCGTCATGAACGGCGGCCTCGATCGGCGTCCGCGCTCTAAGCACGGTGGGCACCGGCTTCAAGAGCTCGGAAGCCGGCGCGTCAGCTTCCGCGGCAACCAACGCGGGGGCATTGACGGTGCCAAGGACGGCCTGGTGCTCATCAACGATATACGCCACGGGCACGTCGCCTTCGTAAACGGAGAATTTCTTGCGGAGGCTTTCCGCCGGTTCGTTAACCCGCGCGGTGACGACATCGCTTTCGATCCAGGCACCGACAACGCCCTTCACCTGGCGCAGATAGAACTGGATTTGTGGGCGGCGGACCGCGCTCTGGCGATCGAGCGCTTGCCGCGCCAGGGCCTCAGGCAACAGGCGAATGATGTTGGCCGCGCGCTGGGGGGTCATTGCAGCAATCAACGCGACCGCTTCCTCGGCTGCCATCCCCGCAAGGTGAGCCGCGGCCGCGGGCGGCAGCATGGCATTGAGGACGCCCACGCCGGTCGGGCCTTCAAGCGCCTTTAGGAAACCGGTGCCCGCCTCCCTAGGCTGTTGTCCGATGATCTCCGCGGCTTGCAGCGGATGGGACCGAGAGAACGCCTCGGCCAGTTGGAATCTATCATCCGCCATCGTCTTTCCCTTCAAGGATCACGGTCGAGGCTTCCAGGAACCGGGCCGCCGGTATGATCTGACGTCCTTCCTTGGTTTCCAGGATCACCGCCACCTGCGTAATTTCGGTGATCCTCCCCATTGTGTCCTCGAAACGGATGTGGGCGCCGCTATGGAAATCCGGACCCAAATGACGGGCTCCGATAAGATTGCTGACATAGGTGCGGGCGCCCAGTCCGAAGGCAATCGCCAGACCGCCCAAGATGCTTGCCAGAACGATCGCCAACACCATGATCACGGCTGCAAGGTCGATTCCGATCTGGTCGAGGCCGACGATCACCAAGATCAGGAGGGTCGCGATCTGGGCGCCGCGCGCGATCAACCGCGTCTGAGCCGCCGGCATCCCCTTGCAGGCGGCAAGCGCACTGTCGCGGGCGATCCCCGAAAGCACGGCGCCGGCAAAGATGATCAGGATTCCGGATACCACCTGCGGCAGATGATTGACGACCTGGTCAAGCCATCCCGCAAACATCCGCAGCCCGAGGTTGTTTGCCGCTATAGCAACGAACAACAACAGGACGGTCCAGAACACCAGCGCGCCAAGGATCCGCAGGGTGGTGTCGGTGGGTCCCTGAAGCGCGATGCCGACCCGGTTGGTCACGGTGCCGGCGGCCCGGGACAGGGTATGGACGATGCGGATCGTGATAGACCTGAGGAGGCGGGCAACGAAGTAGCCGATCACCACCAGGACGATGGCCAGCACGATCTGCGGCAGTAGGGCTACCGCCTCCGCGCCGATCTTTTTGAGTTGCTCCAACAGAGGGAGGATCTGATCGTTCATGAAGGCATCTTTCCTGGGACCGGGTGCCCTTGCCTATCCCGTGCGTTTACTCACCGATAACAGGATCAATGGGCAGTCGGCAGAGGCTCAAGAAGGCACCGCAAAATGTTGTTTGGAGAAGTTGATCCGGTCTTCCTTCAATTTAAGGTCTGCAGCGTTGCGCTCCACAAGCTCAAGCCGGTGGCGGAGCCCCGCATTGTTGGCGATCTGAATATTGAGCCCGGGCCGGGCGTTGAGCTCTAGGATCAAAGGTCCTTTCTCGCGGTCGAGCACGATATCGATTCCCTGGTAACCGAGGTCTGTGAGCTCGTAGCTGCCGGCCGCCAGGTCCAGCAGTTTTTCCCAATGCGGCACCATCACGCCCGATACCGGGTTTAGGGTGTCGGGATGCTCGGAGACGATCGAGTTTCGCCATACCGCAGTGAGTGTCCGGCCGGTCGCAATGTCTAAGCCCGCGCCGATCGCGCCCTGATGCAGGTTGGCCTTGCCGTCGGACATGCGCGTCGGCAGTCGAACCATGGCCATGACCGGCACGCCAAGGAAAACGATAATGCGGACATCGGGAACACCCTGGTAGGCGATCTTCTGGAACACGGGGTCGAAATTGACCCGGTATTCGATGATCACGTGGTCGGGCTGTCCGCCCAGGCTGAAGCTCCCGCTCAACGCATTGGAGAGATGGTAGCCAAGCTCATCCTCCGACATCAACGTCCCGCTCGCGCGCCGGTAATACCCGGCGGGTCCGCGAGACATCACCAGAATGCCGTCGCCGCCGGATCCCTGAGCGGGCTTGATGACGTATTCGTCATGTTTGGCGAGAATCTCACCCACCTTGGCGATGTCGCGCTGGCTTTCCAGCACGCCGTAGAGCTCCGGCACGGCGAGGCCGGCATTCATTGCCAGCTCCTTGGTCTTGATCTTGTCGTCGACCAGCGGATAGTTCTTCCGCTTGTTGTAACCCAGCGTGTATTCCGCATTGCGCCGATTGATGCCGACGACGCCAGCCTCGTTCAGTCTCCTGGCCAGCCCAAACATCATCGGCTCCGCGTCGCCAGCACCTTGAAGCGGGTCAACTCCATCAGCCGGAAGCCCTTGTAGCGGCCCAGCAGCAGCGTCACCGCCACCACCAGCAACAGGAGTTCCGGGAAGACGAAGAATATGTGTTCGAGGTACGGGTTGGACATGATGATATAGGCTATGGTGGCAATGATCAGGCTGCCGATTGCCTGTTTCAGGGCTTCACCGGCGCCACGCTCATCCCACACGATGGTCATGCGCTCGATCGTCATGGTCATGATAACGATGGGGAACAGCGAGATCGACAGCCCCCGGTCGAGGCCCAGATTGTGGGTCAGCAGGCTGAGGATCATCATGGTGATCACCACGACCATGACCAGCACGGCGAGGCGGGGCACCAGGAGCAGCTTCAGGTGCTCAAGATAAAACCGGACCATCAAGCCGATGCTCACGATCAAAGTGAACAGGATCACGCCCCACATCAGCTGCGTTTCACGGAACGCCATGGCGATCAGCACCGGCATGAAGGTGCCGAAAGCTTTCATGCCGACGACGTTCCTAAGGACCACCAGGAAGAAGATCCCGAGCGGCACCATCAGAAGGATCTTGTAAACCTGCTGGGTTTGCAACGGCAGGCTCAGAATCGAGAAATCCATGAGTTTTGCGCTGCTGCGCCGCGCCTGCTGGACGGCGCTGCGCAGCGCCAGGTCGAAATCCCGCTTCACGGCGAAATTCACCCTGAGGTTCGAGGCGCCGGTGGCTTTCACCGAACTCTCGGGCCCGCGCCACCACGGCAATCGGTCGCTGGAGATTCCCCGGGCGCCAGTCTCCGCATTGAAGGGGACCCAGCCATCATTGATATAGACCTCGATCCAGTGCACCAGTGGCGCACTGCGCCGTTCCTCCCTGAGCGAAACCCCATTGACCACCCTGGCGGGAACCTTGGCGTGCCGCAGCAGGCGGACCGCCAGTGTGGCGATGCGCTTGTCTGTGCGTCGCCCGCCCAGCAAAAGGCCGGTTTCGCGGCCCGGGCCGGCAGATCGCAACCGCTTGACGATAAGTCCGACGAGGGTTTCCGTGTCCGCTGCCTGGGCGGTGACGGCTTCGATGATGGAATTGGCCGCTTGCAGCTCCGAACCGATGAAGCCTGATGCCCGCCTTTGGGGCGGTGGCGCCTTTGTCATGCTGAATTCGGGTTTCAGCCGCCGGGCCTTGGTCCGGAAGAACAGCGCTTGCCGGCCGCTTGCATTGTTCACGGTGAATCTGGCCCGCCGGTTGACACCGACGGTGTGCGTCACAAATCCGTAGTTCCGCGTGACGAAGGTCTGCTCATAGGTGGGAAGTTCCTCACTCGATCCGGGAATGAAGAAATCAACCTTCACCGGGCCGCGCCGCGCTTCGAAGGTGATCGTGGCTTCGGCGTTCCAAACTTCGACCGTGCCTGTTGCCACCAGGGGGAAGTTCAACACCAGAGTCTTGTAAAGGAAAATGACGATCCCGATCAGGGACAGAACGCCCGCGAGCACGTAGAGATGTTTGTTACTCATTGACCTTGGCCCCCTGAATTTCTTGCCGAACCGTCAGCCGTTCTCCCATTCCGGGAGGGTAAGCGGCCTTCGAAGCCCGACCGTACAACGAAAACCGTACAGCGAAAATGCCCTGACTTCTATGAGACCGAGGTTGCGAGGGTACCGACTGGACGCTCTGGGTTGCAGGCAAACACGCCCTTGGAGCATTCTAACCTCCCCGCTTCCGAGCGACATTCCAAAGCTCCCCCGGTTTAGGAATTCGAACCTTTGCACCCCCGCGAATATTCCCGCCGCGTTGTTGATGGCGTATAGGATGATCATAGTTTCGATGGCACCGGCGGCAAGGGCGGAAATGGCGCCGCGCGCCGGAAACAATGATCCGCGAGGGCGCCGTCCTATGGAAAACCTGCAGGAGCTGCTCGACGAAGCTTGCAACAGGGCGCGGCCCCTGGTCAGGGAAGGCCGGGTCGCCTCTTATATCCCCGAGCTTGCCAAGGCGGATCCCAGCCTTATCGGGATTGCGGTGCATACGGTGGAGGGCGAGACCGTCCAGTCGGGCCATGCCGCCCATCCATTCACGTTGCAATCGATCTCCAAGCTCTTCTCCCTGGCTGCGCTGATGCGTTTTCGGGGCCCCACGGGGGCTCTGGATGGGATGCCCTGCGAGCCCAGTGGCGATGCGTTTCATTCAATTGTCCGTCTTGAAGAGGAGGCGGGCCATCCCCGCAACCCGCTGATCAATGCCGGCGCCATCCTGGTGTCGAGCCGGCTACCGGGCGGAGATCCGAAGGAGATAGCGGGGACAGTCGGCGAACTTCTGGCTTCGGTCCTGGACGCTCCGGTCCCGGTTGACGCGCAAGTTTACGCTTCAGAATCGGCGACCGGTTACCGCAACAGGGCGCTTGCCAACTACATGCAGCATTTCGGCCTTCTCGAGAATGCTGAACTCGCCTGTGAAGCCTATTTCAGGCAATGTGCGCTCACCCTGGACGCCAAGGATCTCGCCAGGGCTGGGTTGTTCCTCGCCGGAAACGGCACCGACCCGATGAGCGGAGCGCCGATTCTCGACCCCCAGTGCACCCGTTCAATCCTGGCGCTGATGTCGATGTGCGGGCTCTATGATCAGGTTGGGCAGTTCGCCTTGACCGTGGGGCTCCCCGCCAAGAGTGCGGTCAGCGGGGGCATTCTGACGATCGTGCCCGGTCGCATGGCGATCGCGACCTACGGAGCGGCGTTGGGCCCAAAGGGCAACAGCGTGGCCGGCGTGGCGATGCTCCAATTCCTTTCCGACGCTCTCGACCTGTCCCTTTTCGGCTGAAAACAGCGGTTCCCGATCATGCGATGGGACTTGGCCTCTGAGATCGTATCCCAAAGTCCGGCCCAAGGCGGGTAGACGTCTTTACGTTCTCGAGTTAGCGCTCAGTCGCAAAAAGCGAGCGACCAACTTGCAACGGGCGTTCGCGGCTATTTCTAGTCTAGCCCTGGCAATTCGGCCGGATCGTGAACTTTTTCGAGGGGTCAACAGTGAAGGTATTGGCAAGGAACCGACGCCCAAGAAGAAGTTTGTAAATGAAGCCTTTGCGACGCGAGACGTTGAGCTCGGCGGTCTTGCGAATGTTGCCGATGCAAATCTCCAAGCGGACGACCGGCCTGTGCAGGAGAGGCCCGTGGTGATTCTTGGTCTTCGAAACCCTCACCAGTTCAAGCTCGTATTCCCGCCGCGCATTGGCTCGGTTGGCCGCCGTGAGCCGCACCCATTTCTTCCCATCTCTATCGAAAATTTGATATTTCTCGACATTGAGCGAACTGGTATTGGCGCCGGTGTCCAGCTTGGCCTGGATTGGCAGGTTGCCCGGAAATATTCGGGCGCGCTCCGCCCAGCCTAACATGACCGGGGGCGCCATTTTGGCACTGGCCGCTCTCCGTTGGCCCTCATTTGCTTGCGCGGCCGCCGGCTGAGCGTCGCAGAGAACCAAAATCTGCGCTATCGCCAGCAATCCACCAAGTAATTGAAATCCGCCTTTATCTGTCATCTATCTGTCCAATCTCAACAGCGAGAATACGACGCTTCGACCGGCTAAAATCTTCCTTCGATCGCCGGCCTTGAAGGTATAAGGAATTCTACCCCGTGGGAATGCCAATGATCGGCTCTTGTCGATCCGCTCGGTAACCCGATGTCCGCTTTTGGGAATCGCAGGCACGAGTTTAACCCGCTACCCAGTTCTTTGGGGGCTCAATAATCCCATTTCCAGTTGACCCCGATATTGCTGTCGGCGCTGCCGCTGACATTGCTTTCGACCGTCACGTTGGGCGTCACCTGGACCTCGACGCCCACCTTCTGGGACCCAGGCTGGGTGCCTTGGGTGACCGAAAGAAAGACGTCTTCGGTCAGGTAGTTGCCGGCCTTGAGGGAAGCGCCCGAACTGTCACCTTCGCCGGATTCCACGCTCAGCACATCGACGCCGACGGCGGTGCGGACTTTGTCGACGATGCCGGGGCCGCCGGCCTTGCCCGACAGGGTCGCCGCCGTCTGGACCAGCTGTGCGGCCTGCAGTGCGGTCAACTGTCCGCTGGTTTTGCCGAACAAGATCTGGGCCAGCACGTCCTCCTGGGGCAGCGAGGGATCGGACGACACGCTAAGGCCGGGCTTGGAGATGGTGCCGCTGATCTCGACCCGGGCGATCAGGCCGGTCAGCTTGGTTTCGGCCATGGCGGAAATCTCGGGTTCGGCCCCGGCCCCGCCGCCCGGCGGGAAGGCGACGGTGCCGCGCCTGACGAAGAAGGTCTTGCCGGCAAAGGCGAAGGTGCCGCGCACAGCATCCAGCTTGCCCTTGATGATCGGCTTGGCGGTCGTACCGGTGACATTCAGCTTGCCCTTCCATTCCGAATCGAGGCCCCTTCCGCGCACGAAGGTCCGATTGGGGACATCGATGCTCACGTCCAATGCGATGGCGAGCGTCTTGGCAAGGGACGGCTCCGCCGGCGTTGCCGTCGCCATTCCGGGCCGGGGCGGACCATTGACCTCGACCACTTCGAGCTCGACGATATCCTCGGCCAGCCGGTCGGGGATACGGATCTCCCCCTTGTTGATCGTGAGCTTGCCCTCAATGCGCGGGGCCTCGAGCGAGCCGGTGAGCCCCACGGTCCCGCTTGCCTGGATTTCCGCCTGTGGGTGACGCAGGGCCGTGAACTTGTCGAGGGCGAGGGCGAGGCTTGCCTCTGAGCCGTTCTTACCCGAGAGCCGCAAGGACCCCTTGCCGGTGATCCGTCCCGACTCCCCGTCATCGGCCGAAAGCGAGATCAGCCGCACTTCTTCGCCGTCGAACGTAGCGCGGGCCTCAACGGCACGCAGAATGGTGCCGGTCGCGGCACCTTCATAAGATCCACCTGTCAGCCGGATATCACCCCGGATGATCGGGCGCGCCATGGTGCCGCTGAGCTTGAGATCGCCGCGAAGGTCGCCGGCCACCCGATCGCCACCGAGGCCCACAAGCTCGGCCACCGGTGCCAGGCGAAGGCGCGCGTCGACGGTGCCGTCGAGCGGCCCGGTGTCTGCGCCGCCCACCAGAGGGCCCGTGGTGACGCGGGCGCTGAGGTCGATCCCCTTGGGCCCCTTGAGGGTCGCCTCCGCCCGAGTGGTGCCGCTCTCTTGCTTGAGGGTCAGGCTGGCCATCAGTGCCGGGAATCGGGCCTGGTCGCTGTCCAGGGGACGGATGCCCTGGGCATTGAGGGAGAGATCAATCCGCGGCGCGGCGATGGGGCCGCGCGCCTGAAAACGGCCCGACAGGGTACCGTCGATGGCCGCCCGGTCGTCGATCAGCGCGGCGAGCTTCAGGGGAAAGGATTCAAGCCGGCCCTGTCCTTCAATCCCCTGGTCGGACATCGATGCACGCATGCGCAGGCGGCCGCCGCCGAAGGTGAGATCAATCGGCCCCGCCTGCCAGCCGCCGGCACCGAATATGGCAGCCATGGGCGATTGCAGTTTGACGGGCTGCTTCTCGTAGGTTCCCTCCAGCGTTTCGATGCCGAGGCTGGTCGCGCCGTCGGCCAGCTGCAGGGACCCCTTCGCCTTCAAGGTCCCGGGATAAGGACGGGGGCTTTCAATCGCCGCCGCCCACTCCAGCGCAGCAAACCCGCCGTTGAAGGAAAGCCGTGCCGTGGCCGGCTTCTTGCCGCGCCGGGGCAATGCTTCGATCTTGACCTCACCCGACAGTTTGCGTTCCTTGAAGGGATCTTGGAGCCTCATCTTTGCTTCAACGCGCCCGATCTTGACCGGCAGAGGCGTGCTTCCCGCCCGGTTCAGGTTTCGGGCGATGGCGGTGATTTCGACTTTTCCGGCACCGTCGGAGTCCAGCGAGATCTCGGCATCGACGCTGCCGGTGAGGCCGATCTCTTCGGTGCCGGGGAGTGCCTCGATATTGGCAATCGACGCCTTCAACGCGCCGTCCAGGCGGTTGCCTTCCTGAGTGAAGGCAAGGTCGCCGGTCACGCGGTTCCCGGCGAGCGTCAGATCGATGGCCTTGAGATCGATGCGTCCGTCGGAGAACCGGGTCCGCACGTTGCCGTCCAAGGATTTTCTGAGCAGGGTGCCGCCGAGCCGAAGATCCAGCGCAAAGCCCTCGCTGTCCGGCCGCGCGGAATAGGCCGCGCCGAGGCTGCCGATCGGGGTGCCGTCGACCGTGAGTTTGCTGAGATTTGCCCGGCCGCGCGCTTTGGGAGCGTCGAGGGGGCCACTCAAGGCCGCGTCGAACTTAAGCGCGCCTTCGAGATTCGTGCCCGCCAGCTTGGAAAACCTTGCCAACGCCGGCACCGCGACATCGGCCTTGAGGTCGAGGGTGTCGCGGGCAAAATCAATCGTTCCGTCCGCGGTGATTGTTCCGGCGGCGGGTTTGAGGGTGAGGCCGGTGAGGCGAAGCGGCGCGCCCCCCCGCCAATCCAGGGTCCCCTCGACGGGAAGCCGATCGCCGATCACCGCGGCGACCCATGGCGGCCCGTCGCGCAATTGGGATAAGCCACCGGCCAGGGTGGCCGTTACGCTCGGGATGGTGAGGGTCGCGGTGAATGCTCCCTCCGCTGCCAGCCGCCCCTTGGCCGGGACGCCGGCGGCTTGGCCGAGGGGGGCGATTTCCGCAAGCGCCAACGCATAGCTGCCCTGGGCCCTGCCTTCGGGGTCGAGGGAGGCTGCCGCCCTGAACTGGGCGGGTCCTGAGGAGGCCGTGATCTCCATCCCTTGGATGGCGCCATCGGGGCGGAAAGTGCCTTTGGCGCTCAGGCCGGCGGTCTGGCCAGTGATCCCGGCGGGGAGGACCGTCCCCGGATCGAGCCCGCTGAGTTCGAGCGTCCCGTCGATCGTGGTGGCAGCGCCGGAAAGCGTTTTCAGTACGACCGTGCCCGCCGCTGCTGCCGCCTTGACGGGGCCATAGGCCAGGGCTCCGCTTGTGAGGGAAAGCGCGACCTCGGGGGCGGCTTCGGTTCCCCCGATTCGTCCCTTGGCCTCGATCCGGGAGACAGAGAGATCCGGGACCAGGCCGGCCAGGGCCGCGTCCTGGGTCTTCAGCGCGAAGGCGCCCTTGAGCGTTCCATCGGCGATGCCGTAAGTGCCGGATCCGGAAAGCGCCGCCGCGGCGCTCTCGACGGAAAACATGGAGATTTCGACGGTTTTTCCCGGGGTGACGCCAAGGTTGGCGCGAAGCCGGAGCTCCGGTGTCGCGAAGGGGCGGGCCTTGTCGGGAAGCAGCGGAGCAATCCGCGCCGTTCCATCGATC
>JAHEKA010000008.1 GCA_024638585.1 Rhodospirillales bacterium | reverse complement strand
TCATCGACGAGGATGACGTTGACCTTTGCGATGAGGACCATTCCAAGGATGTGGATCTTTTTGTCACCAGCGACCTCAGAACCATGGTGGAAATCTGGGAGGGCGATCGTGACCTCCGCAAAGCGATCGCGGACGATTCCGTGGCGGTCGTCGGCGACCAGGATCTGATCCGCACAATGCACGAATGGTTCGGCCTCAGCCCGCGGGCCTACGTTCGGCCCGCCACTCAGGACCTCGAAACCGGGACCGTGACCTAGGCTTCGCCCAGCCGGCGGCAAATTTCCAGCCGTGGTAACAGCAGCGCAGCCCGTCAGCCTCGACCCGGCCGCGCTCCAAGGAGGCGCCTCTATGGGGGCAGCGCCGGTCCAACAGGCCGACCGAGCCTTCGGCATTGCGGAAGAGCACGAGGTTCTCCCCCAGGAGCCGGACCGGCACTGGTTTGTCGGCCACCAACTCTGAAAACCACACCGGCCACCCGTAGCGGCGCAGCATCTCGCCCGCTGGTGTGCCCGGCCCAACCCGGGCGAGGCGGGCATTTTGTTCCGGGGTCATGGCTCATTTCCCATATGAGAGCCTCCGGATGCCATTGACATAACTTTGTCACAGTGCCGTGACCGGGCGGCCCAAAGGTGATTTCGAGACCGTCATGATATCCGCCCGCCGGTCCGGCAGGAAGCCGATAAAAATGAGTCCACCGCAAGTCGGGCCCCAGAGAGACCCGCTGGAAGCAAGGGAATCCAAAGCTTTATCGCGATAGTGCTTCGGCCCTTCAAAAAGCCCTTGTCCATGGAGCCGAATCCCTCCATGTAAACAGTGCGGGGAACGACCCTGAAAATTTCCAGTCTTTGGCCCGAAATGAACCAGAGCTTTTCGGGATTAGGGAGAATGCATATCGAGTTGTCGCCATTATTTAACCCCCGATCAAGGAATGGCCTCCTAGCATCGGGGCAGGTCGGCAGTTCGTTCTACGGGAGGTAGGCAATGCCACGTGTCGTATTAGTTCTTTTAGTGCCTTTTTTGCTCGCCGGTTGTGCCCTGCCGCCGGCGCTGACCCTAGCGTCCTTTGCCGCCGACGGCGTCAGTTATGTCGCAACGGGTAAAAGCACCACCGATCACGCCATTTCGGCCATCGCCGAGGAAGACTGCGCGCTGGTCCGGGCCGTGAAGGAAGAATCCATCTGCGTGCCCAATGGGACCGCGGTGGCCGTCATGGCTGGGCCTGACCAGGAGATCGTGCCGCAGCGCCGGGTCCGTTGGGAAGCGGTCTATCCGGATTCGTCGGCTCACCGTCCAGGGGGCGACTGATCCAGTTGTCGGCTGTCGTTGCTTTCTAGAGTTCTTGAGCGGGCGGGGCGAATCTAGCCACCGCCCGTCTCGATTTCAGCCTTCCCTGTCCCGCCCGTCGTCCAGTTTGGACTGCACGCTGATCCCGTTGAGAAAGAAGCTTTTGGTACGGCGCCGGTAGACCACGGTTTCCGCCCAGGACCTCTTGTACCTTTTCCTGAGTTCCGGATCGGCGAAGAAATACTGATTGATCATGGTGTGGAGATAGTCGGGAGAAAGACCGCGCATGGAGGCGTCCTCGCGGAACAGCCGGTCCATCAGCCGATCCTGCTTGGAGAGTTTTTCCCTGTCGAAATTCTGCCTCGACGCCCAGCGGGTGTAGTTGTCCACGTCGATCACCGTGAACAGTGCATCGAGATACCGCTGATAGATCTTCAGCCGCTCCGGGTTGATCTCTTGATAGAAGGGATCAACGACCTGGTTTTGTCCTACGCCCTTAAAGCGACCACGCATGGGCGTAATCAGCCGCCCTTCGATGCGTTGCTCCATCGCGAGTCCCCTATAACTTGCGAAAGGTGCCGTGCCGGTGGCAATGGGGCGCCATTAAACACCGAGGTGCGGGTGGTTGCCAACAGGTCGAATGCGCGACGGCGGCCCGGGGCCATAAAAAAGATTGAAGCGGCCCTCTAAATGGTTCCCGGGACACCGGCCCGATCCCGCCCCGCATGTGCGGTCGCCGGTTTTTCGGCTAACATGAGGACGAGATGGGAAGCGAAGCAGGCCCCTGGCGGAATATGGAGAGTGAGCGGGCCATGGGGACGGATGTCACCGGGGCCCGCCTGAGCCGCATGGGCTCTTGCGGTCCTGGGTTCGCTGCTTCTTAGCGGTGCGCGGCCAGCGGGAGGGCTATGGGGGAGGAGAATCCTTTGACGTCCCAGACAAGCCTTTACCGTGACCTGGTGCGCGACACCATGCGGGACGATTGCAGATCGATCGGTGCCGATGCGACCTGCGGCGATGCCGTCGTCAGCCTGCGCGAGGGCGCGGGAACTTGTGTCGTTGTGACGGATCCGGCGGGTCGCCCCGTCGGGATCCTGACCGAGCAGGATGTTGCCAGGCGAATCGCTTTCATTGCCAAACCGGAGCAGCCCGTCAGGGACCTTATGACCGGCCCGGTTCGAACCATCAGCGCCGATGAGTTTCTGTTCCATGCTGTTGCCACCATGCGGCGGCTCGACATCCGCCACTTGCCCGCGGTGGACGGCAATGGGGTGCTGGTCGGCGTCCTGCGCCTCAAGGACGCGCTGTTCGAATCGACCCCCCGGCTGATGGAGGAGATGGACGCGCTCGCCGGGGATGGTGGGATTGAAGGCCTTCGGGCGGTCAAAGGGCGACTTGCCGAAATTGCCGGTGGGCTCTTGGATGACGGCGTTCCGGTGCCGCAAATCCAGGCGCTGTTGACGGAGGTCAACAACGATGTTTACCGCCGGGTCACAGACCTGGTCATGGAGGATATGGCGCGCGCCGGACAGGGACCGCCGCCCAGGGAGTTCGCCGTCATCGTTATGGGCTCTGGCGGGCGGGGGGAGAATTTCATCTTCCCCGATCAAGACAATGGGCTGATCCTTGCCGACCAGGGTGATGGCGACCGGGAGGCCGAGGACGCTTGGTTCCTGGAGCTCGCGCGGCGGCTGACCCAGGCTCTCGATACCGTCGGCTTTCCCCTTTGCAGGGGTGACGTAATGGCGACCAACCCCGTCTGGCGCCAACCTCTTGCCGATTGGAAAAGACAATTCAGTTCCTGGGTTGCGGACGGCACCGCGGAAAGCCTGCGCTACTGCGATATCATCTCGGATTTTCGCGCGGTTCGGGGGGCGGAGGATTTGGCCCAGTCGCTGCGCCGCCACATGCTGGATACGGTCTCGGCGAACCGCTCTTTCCTGCGGGGCCTCGCCACCGAATCCGAGGTTGCGGGGGTGGCGCTCGGTTTCTTCGACCGCTTTATCCTGGTGCGCGATGATGAGCTGCACGAAGGCACCATCAACTTGAAACAGTCGGGCCTGCTGCCGCTGGTCGAAGCGGTCAGGATCGTCGCCTTCCGAGACAGTATCGCAGCGCCGTCCACCCTTGGCCGCATCGACGCCCTGGGCGAAGCCGGATACCTCGATCGCGATGAACGCGATTACCTCTCAGGCGCCTACCATCACCTTGCCGGCCTCATCCTGCGCCATCAGGTCGCCGCGGCCCGGGACGGGAAGGAGGTCTCCTACTACGTGGCCCCGGAAAGTCTCACCCGCCGCGAAAAGGACGTTCTGGTGGACAGCTTCAAGGCGATCCGCCGTTTCCGTGACCGGGTGCGGGCAGAATTAACCGGCGATATTTTCGGCTAACGCCGCCCTGTCATCAGAACCGGTTCTGCAGCTTGCGCACGGCGGTCATCTCATTGCCGACGCTGATCGCCCGATCGAGCGACCTGATCCCCGGTCCTCAAGCCGGTTCAGCATGTGCAGGAAGATCTCCGCGGTGGCCAGGGCGTCGCCCAAGGCCGTGTGTCGGCCCTCGATCGCCACGCCCGAGCGTGCGGCGATCGCATCCAGGGTATGGGCATCGGCGTCACGGTCGAGAAAGACTGAAAACAAGAGCGTGTCCAGAACGACCTGATCAAAGGTCTTGCCGATGGCGTGCTCCTTCAGCTTGAGGAACCGCATGTCGAAGGCGGCGTTATGGGCGACCAGGATGGTGTCGCCGACAAACTCATGGAATTTCGGAAGCACGTCGGCGACGGGCGGTGCGTCCTCCAACATGTCGTCGGTGATGCCATGGAAGCGGATCGATGGTTTGGGGACGGCAAACCCCGGATTGACCAGGCATTCGAAGACGGTTTCCCGGCAGACCTTGCCGCCGCGCACCCGCACCCCGGCGATCGAAATGATTTCATCGCCCTGGGACGGCCTTAAGCCCGTGGTTTCCGTATCGAAAACCGTGAATGTCAGCGCCGCGAGCGGCCGACCCGAAATTTCTTCCATATGAAGGGGGAGCTCCGGCGTGGCATAATCATAATATTCAGGGCGGGCCGGAAGATCGCGTCTGTCATAGGCACGCGCGGCAAGAGCCCGATCGAGGGCAACACCGATGCCCGCCAGCAGGGTTATGAAAGTTACCGCGCCCGCGGCGATATGGCCGAGGAGGGTGCGCGCCGATTCCGGGGACGCTGCCGCGCCGAGTGCGCGCCAACCGATGGCGATCAGCACGGTGAGTCCGACCAGCCCGGCAAGTAGAAATGCCACGGCAGCGATGCGGCGGGTGCTCCAGGATTTTGTAATATTTTGGAAACCTGACACCGCTATACCCATCGGCAATATTGGCCCTTGAGCCGGAGATCCGGTTTGGGCGATCGCTGGCGACAGGCTAGCAGATTCCGAGGACACGATGTCACTGATACAGACGCTTCTTACACCGGGATATGACGAGGATCCCGATCGCGTCCAATGCGCGCGGGCGGCCAACCTGATTCAAGTCGGGGAGTTCCAGTTCGTCCAACTTGCCTATCACGAATGGTTCGGCCGGGACCTGAGCGAGGCCGACGGCAACACGCTGTTTACGACGTATATGGTGCAGAGCCGGGTGCCTCATTGGGCGCGCCATTATGCGCGGCAGATCATCGCGTTGGACGACGCGGGGATCCTCGATGACCGGGATCCCGCCTATCACCGGTTCGACCCCGAAGGTCTTCGTCCCGTGAACACCGGGCTGTGGCGCTGCGTCCTTTCCGGCGCCGCCGTGGCGGTCTGCGTCTTTGGCTGCCTGTGGATCAGTTTCGAAATGACGGGCCAGGGGTCTGCCAAGGCCACGTCGCTGCTGCCGCCCTATTTCACCGAAGACGAACTGACCCCGCGCCGCTGATCCGCGTGGCGCCCCCTGTTCCGGGCCCTCCGGTTATTCCAAACCCGGAAGGGGAGCGGCTATACTCGGCCCATGTTCGAATTCGCCGGCGCATGGGAAATGCCGTTCAACTTCATCTTTCTGGCGGTGACCGGGGTGATCGCCTGGCGCGGCATCCGTGCCCGGAACCCGGACGGCTCATCGGACTTCGTACACCTTCTCTTCGGCTGCATCGCAGCCGTGTTCTTCATGCTGGTCCTGCTTCAGGACGTCCTCGGCGTGGTGAAGTTCTGATTCCCGGCCGCCGGCGCATCGTCAGGGCTTGTACATGCGCTGTTTGTCATCGATCTCCGGCACCCGCAGCAGCCGCTTTTCAGGCGGCAGCGCCAACTGCTTCTTGAGATAGATCGCCCGATCCCGCACCGTCGAGGGGTTCGGTGTCCCATAGAGGATCTTGTCGAACAGGCTAGGGCCGTCCAGCGCGCCGGCGTCGGTTTTCAGTGCGGCGATGTAATCGGAAAGCGCCCTTTCGTAACGTCCCGCGCGGTCGTTCAGGATGCCGCGGTTGGCATAGGCCGCCGCCAGCACGCCCTTTCCGGTCCGGTCGTCCTGCTTGAGGGACCGTTCCAGGAAGGTGATCAGATGGCTAAGCTCGGCATCGGCTTGCTTGGGATTTCCCGACCGCATGAAGACCAGTGCCCGGCCCATCAGCGCGCCCCGGTGGTTGGGCATCTCGGCGAGCGCCGCATCGAAGCTCTTGAGCGCTTCGTCATATTTGCCTTCGCCCAGGCGAATGTCGCCTTGACGGGTGTAGTAGTCACCGGGTTCCTCGGACAGGAACAGCTTCGCCAGCGTCCAGCCCGAAAACGCAACGAAGGTCGCGATCCCGGCGATGATGATGAAGCGGCGCACCACCGCGGGGTTCATTGCGGCCCCGGCAGGAGTTGAAGCGTGTAGAAATAGGAAAAGACGAAGCCCAGCAGGCCCGCCGTGACGCTGGCGCGGCGTTTAAGCGCATGGCGCCGTTCCTCGGCCAGCTCGCCCTGCCGCTCCGCCCTGCGGACCGACAGCACCCAGATCAACTGGCGCAACGGATAGAACAGGAGCAAGGCCAGCACCAGGGCCCATAGCAATGCGTATTCAGCGGTAAACAGGTGCCCCATGGCTTGCGTCTCCGGTCCGTCCCGGGCCGATTGCCGATCACCGGCGGCAGGCCGGCAGCTTGCCGTGTCAGTATAAAAAAATTGGGGGGAAGGACCAATGCCCTTCCCCCGTCTGAAAGGTCAGCCGGTTACTCGGCAGGACCGGTCGTCGATCCCATCTGGGATGACGGCTGGGCGCCGAGGTCGCCGATGTCTTCGGTCAATGCCTCGACCTCCTTGTCGGGCACCGTCGACATTTCCATCTTATAGGCCAGGAACCACATCATCCCCACACCCAGCAGCCAGAACAGGATCTGCCAGGCCCAGATCGACGGGATGCCGAAGGTCCAGCCCGCGACGCCCGCATTGGGAGCGCCGAAGATGTCGTTGCCGATCACCGCGCCGGGGCCGATGCCGAAGATCAGCCAGCCGATGGTGATAGCCCAGGCCACCGGGATCAATCCCTTCTTGTTCGCCGAAAGGGCCGCGTGTTCACGCAGGAAGTTGTGATACTTCATGCGGTGATCCGTGGTCGCCTGGCTCTGCGTCATCGCCGAAACGATGAGGCAGGTCGAGAGATTGAAGATCATCCCCCAACCGGCGGAATGGATGGTCCAGGGCCAGCGGCCCCACGGCAGGCTGATACCGACCCAGCCGGCGATGGTCGCCCCGAAGGTTTCGGTGAAGATCACCGCCAGCAAGCCGACGGCGAGACCGAGCGTCGCCCCCTGGCGCGTGATCCACGGGAACCAGCACACCGCCGCCAGGGACGGCCACATCTGGAAGCCAAAGGCAACCGCAAGGCCACCCAGAAGCACCAGCGCATCCTTGGAGAAGGTGGCCACCAGCAATGCCGCGATGACGATGAAGGCAACGCCGATCCGGCCGAACAGTTTCTGGGTCTCATGGCCGGCCTCGGGATTGAAATAACGCTTGTAGAGATCCCGGGTCAGCATGCCGCCGGCCGTGGACATGTACGCCGCCCCGGTCGATTGCATGGCCGCCAGGGCGCACACCGCCAGTAAGCCCACCAACCAGGGCGCCGCATCGGCGATCTGGTTGAAGTAATAGGGCACCAGTGAATCCGGTTTCTTGGCGATGGCGGCATCCAGCACCGTCGATATCCCCAGGTTCGCTTCATTGACCAGTGGGTTGGCGCCCAGAAGATGCGCGCCCATGCCCTGGAAGGCCGTGAAGAAGAACAGGATCAGACCGATGCAGAAGGAAGACGCCCAGACCTGCTGTGGCGCAAACGGCTTGGGGTTATTGTTGGAGAACGCCCACATTGAGAAGGCGGGCGCCGATTGGATCCCCATCAGCGCGAACATATAGGTCAGCACCATGATGCCGGTCCATAGGCCACCGACCGGGGTTTCCTTGCCCAGGCCCGCAGTAAACTGGATCACCCCCGGGATGGCGAAATAGGCGTTGTAATCGCCGCCTCCCAATCCCTTGGTCGTGCCCCACTTGCCGACGCCGCTTCCCGCCAGCTTGGCGAAGCCGGCGTTCAGAGCTTCCCAACCTCCAGCGAGGTTGAGGGCAATGAAGCCGGTGATAATGATGCCGACGGCCAGCAAGATGCACTGGACCGTATCCACGTAGGCGACGGCTCTGAGGCCGCCCGAGGCCACGTAAATCAGCACCACCAGCGAGAGGATCCACATCCCCCAGTTGACGGGGATGAGTCCGTCCGTCAGCACGTTGAACAGGAAGCCGGAGGCCCCCAGCTGCACGCCGAGATAGGGGATCGAGAACAGCAGCGCCACGATCACCGTGAGGATGCGGATGGCGTCGCCCTGGAAATAATCGGAGAACATCTCGCCGGGTGTGACGTAACCGAACCGCTTGCCCAGCATCCACTGGCGCTTCAGGAACAATACGCCCGTGAACGGAATGGTGATCGTGTAAAACGAGGCATAGGCATACTGAAACCCGTCACGGTAGACGAGCCCAGGATGTCCCATGAATGTCCATCCGGAGAACGATGTTGCCGTTGCCGCAAGGACAAAGACCCACATCGAAATTTGCCGTCCGGCAATGAAATAGTCTCCCGCCGTCCGGGCCATGCGAGCACATTTGACGCCCCAAAAAATACAATAGGCCCAATACAGAAAGACGAAGGCAAAAAGCCAAATGACTTTGGCAGCCATACCCACCCCCTCTTCGTTATTCTTTTATGCCTACTTATTTTTAATGACTAAAAGTCGGTTAACACATTCCAGAGGCGTTGTCAGTCATCGAATCTCCCGCAGCAAACCGGCTTGAGCGGTCGTTGAGGTCCGGAAAGGGCAACCATTCCCCTGCGAACCTGTCGATATCGGGTATCCGAGGCCGGCTGCGGATCGCTGAATTCCAGCCTATTGAAGGATTCTTAAGCGTTGCTGTCGTTTCCTGGACGCTCGGCCCCCGCTATAACTGTCGGGATGGAAATGCGGGGGCGTGATGGCGGAGGAGCCGGCCACAGTGTTGCTGAGTATTGTGATTCCCAGCCTGGATGCGGGCGCGCATCTTGAGGCGTGTGTCACCGCGTTGGAAGACGGGCGTAAGGCTGCCCTTGACCAGGCCATGGACGTGCCCGATGTCGAAATCGTCGTCGCCGATGGCGGTTCGTCCGACGACACGGTTTCGATCGCCGAGCGCTTGGGTGTCCGCCTAGTGACCGCGCCCCGGGGGCGGGGACCCCAGCTTGCGGCCGGCGCCCAGGCGGCCGGCGGCGACTGGTTTCTGTTCGTGCACGCCGACACCCGCCTCGCCCAGGGCTGGATGCAGGCGGTGGCGGGCTTCGTCAACAATCCGGCCAACCGGACCCGGGCCGCGGCCTTCAGGTTTGCGCTGGACGATCAAAGCCGCGGCGCGCGCATCCTCGAACGCCTGGTTGCCTGGCGCTGCCGCGCGCTGGCACTGCCCTATGGCGATCAGGGGCTGTTGATCTCCAGAGGCTTGTACGACGCCCTGGGGGGCTATTCCGACGATCCGCTGATGGAGGATGTGGCGCTGGTTGCCGCCATCGGGCGCGAGCGGCTTCGGTTCCTTGATGTGCCCGCCGTGACCTCGGCCGCGCGCTATGAGAAGGGCGGCTATGTCCTCAGGCCGCTGCGCAATCTTTCCTGCCTTGGCCTTTACTTTCTCGGACTTCCCACGCCCCTGATCGCGCGCCTCTACGGGCGCTGAGCCTTGGCGCGCAAGCCCCAGCTTGTGATTTTCCTTCGCGCGCCTCAGCGCGGCGCCGTCAAACGCCGGCTGGCGATGGAAATCGGCCCCCGCCAGGCCCACGCCTTCTATGCCGGTGTGAGTCGCGACGTGGTCCGACGCCTTGCCAGGGGGCGGCGCTGGCACCTTTCCCTTGCCGTGACCCCCGATGCCCTGGCCGCCCACGCCCGTTTCTGGCCCGCCTCCATCCCACGCCTCCCCCAGGGGACCGGCGACCTGGGGCGCAGGATGGGCCGGGTTTTTGCGTCCCTTCCGCCGGGGCCGGTGGTGATCGTCGGCACCGACATTCCCGGCCTGTCTGGGCGCCATATCGAGCAAGCCTTCGCCACGCTCAAACGCAACGAGGCGGTGTTCGGCCCGGCGGCGGATGGCGGCTACTGGCTAATCGGCCTGGCCCGCCGGCGGCTCGCCCCCCGGGCGCTGGTTGCACGGCTGTTCCGGGGCGTGCGCTGGTCCACCGCCCACGCACTCGACGACACCCGGACCAACCTTCCCAAGGGGGCTTCGGGCCCACTTCTGGCCCGCCTCGAAGACATCGATGACGCGGCCTCTTGGCGCCGCGCCCAAGAATCGGCGGATCTTCCCAGATTTTGATGGCGCACGGTCTTCCACTTTGCTAAACGCGCCCAGCGTCCCCATATCACCGGGGGCTTGGCGAAGGACGGATATGAAGCGCGAAGGCGAGTTGGATCTGCGGACCACCGGGGCGCCCGAGGGCTGGCGCGGGCGCCTCGCCGCGTTCGCCGAATCGCCCCGGGTTCAACGCGTGATCATGACCCTGATTGTCGTCAATGCCGTGACGCTGGGTTTGGAGACGTCCGCCACGGTGATGTCGGCGATGGGCGGCGTGCTCCACGTGATCGACACGGCCGTACTTTCGGTCTTCGTTCTGGAGATTGCGGCAAAGCTGATCGGCCGGGGCCCGCGTTTCTTCCGCGAAGCCTGGAACGTGTTCGACTTCCTGGTGGTCGCCATCGCCCTGGTGCCTTCGGCGGGTCCGTTCTCGGTGCTGCGCGCCCTTCGGGTGCTGCGTGTGTTGCGCTTGCTCTCGGTGATCCCGCAGATGCGCCACGTCATCGAATCCCTGCTCCGGGCAGTGCCGGGGATCTCCTCGATCATCGCCATCCTGGTGCTGATTTTTTATGTGTTCGCTGTGATCGCCACCAACCTGTTCGGCGCGGCGTTTCCCGACTGGTTCGGCACCGTGGGCGCGTCGATGTACTCGCTGTTCCAGATCATGACCCTGGAGAGCTGGTCCATGGGCATCGTCCGGCCGGTGATGAAGGTCTACCCCTACGCCTGGGGATTCTTCGTGCCGTTCATCCTGATCGCCACCTTCACCATGCTGAACCTGTTCATCGGCATCGTCGTCTCGGCCATGCAGGCCCAGACCGAGGAGGAGCACAAGGAAGAGATGGAGGCGATCGAAGAGGCGCACACCGAGGAAAGTGAGCTGATCAAGCGGGAGCTCGGCAGCTTGCGGGAGGAGTTGGCGGAAGTTCGCAGGCTTCTCGAGGATCGAAGCCGCGGCGCGGGCTGAGGCCTAGCGCTCCATCAGCCTGGGCATCAGCTCCACCAGGTTGCACGGCCCGTGGCGCGAATCAAGCTGGAATTTGAGGATTTCGTCCCAACCGTCGCGGCAGGCCGACGGCGATCCCGGAAGGGCGAATATATAGGTGCCCTTGGCGAGGCCTCCCAAGGCGCGCGACTGCATGGTCGAGGTCCCGACCTTCTGGTAGGAAATCAGCCGAAACAATTCGCCGAACCCCTCGATGGGCTTGTCGAACAATGGCGCCAAGGCCTCCGGCGTCACGTCGCGCCCGGTGATCCCGGTGCCGCCATTGGTGATGACCACGTCGATCTCCGGGTTGTCGACCCATTCCGTCACGGCCGCTTTGATGGTGGGGACATCGTCCTTGACCACCTTGCGGGCGACGATCTTGTGGCCCGCCGCCTCGGCCCGTTCGATCAGGGTCCGGCCCGATTCGTCGTCGGCTTCGGTGCGGGTGTCGGAAACGGTCAGGACGGCAAGGCCGACAGGGATGAATTCGCGGCTTTCGTCTATTCCGGCCATGGGGGACCTTTCGACCTGTTGGTGTCGGTGTTGGTGTCGGAAAAGGCTAGGGGCGCGGTGTCGCGGTATTCGCGGATGCGCCGTCCAGGGCTACATAGTGCGGCCAGCGCCCGCCTGCAAGGGCGGTCAGTGACGGAACCTCTTGGCCGAGGCGCATGCGGTAGATCCAGAAGTTTTCCAGGCTCCTCTTGACGAACAGCCGGGTTTCGCGCACCGGGATCGATTCGATGAACACCAGCGGATCGGCCCCGTGGGGGACCTCGCGCTGCCATTTGCGGGTGTTGCCGGGGCCGCCGTTATAGGCGGCGAACATCATGATCATGTTCCCGGCGACGGTGTCGCCTGACAGCAGGTAGTCCATATATCGCTGACCCAGCGCCAGGTTGAGGTCCGGGTCGTATAGCTGGCCCCGGCGGTGACCGCGGGCGGTGGCGGTCCGCCGGCTGATGTATCGGGCCGTTGCCGGCATCAGTTGCAACAAGCCGCGCGCGCCCTGGCGGCTTTTGGCCCTTTCATTGAAACCCGATTCCTGGCGGGCCAGCGCGAACACCAGGGCCCGGTCCATGAAGTAGCCGCTCTCCGGGAGCCAAGGCGGAACCGGATAGAGGGCGGCATCGATGCGCTCTCCGGTCAGGGTTCGGAGCAGCCGGGCCGCGCGGAACGCCGCACGCGGCATGCGGGCCGCTACCGCCAGGGCCGCCATGGTCCTGAGGTGCTGCGGCTCCGTGCTCAACGCGAGCGGGCGAAGCTCGCGGCGCGCGCGCATGCCTTGCCCCACCTGGGCCAGGGCCAGGGCACGTTTGCCGGGTGGGCTCGCCATCAGGGCGGCGATCTGGCGTTTGCCGAGGGCGGGCGCGTCCCAGTTGAAGGCGGGCGGGTGGCCCAGAACGTGGCCGGCAACCAATCCATAGAAGGTCCTGGGATGGGCTGCCGCCCGGGAGAGCCAGGTGTTCACTTCGGCTGGGCTGCGCCCCACCAGATGTGCCCGTGCAGCCCAGAAGGCGGCTCGGGACGTCTCTGCGGGGGCGGTGCCGGGGGCGCTGGCGGCACTCTCGAAATACCGGGCCGCTTCCGTAAAGCGGCGGAGTTTGAATGCGGCGATGCCGGCCCACCAGCAGGCGGCGGGCGCCTTCACGTCCGACCGCTTGGCGGCGGCGGCGGCGAGGCCGAGCGCGCGCTCGGTGTTGCCCCAGCGGAACCAACCGGCGGCGATGATGGCGCGGGCCCGGTCACGCGCGGCGGGGCTCAAGGTGCGCCGCACCTGTCGGGAACGGAGATAGTCTTCGGCTGCGGTCAAGCGTTCGCGGCGAACCAGGCGGTGGATGGTCCGCCGGATTCTCCGTTCTGCCCGGCCCCGTGTGGCGCGCTTAATCCTCGGCCGCACCGGATTCTCGCCCCGCGGCGGGGTTATGAAGACGTCGGCACCATAGTAGGAGCGGGGCACTGCCGGAGGCCGCGCCCTGGCCGGCTTCCGTTTCAAGGCCAGGGCATGGATCCGCTTGGCGTCGGGATGATCGGCGTAGCGGGCCAGCCAGTCGCTAAGCTCCCTGAAGCGCGAACGGTAGCGGGTCGGATGCAGGTAGCGTTGGGCAAGGACATGGCCGATGAGGATCCGGTCTTCGATCCGGGCAATCAGCCGGTCCGCCGCCTTCCATCGGCCCGTTTCCTGAAGTGCGAAAATATTGCGGTAGCGCGCGCTGTCTTCGGTGCCAAGGATGGGTGGAATGCCGAGCACGGTGCCCCAATGGGGCCGGGCCGGAATCGGGGGCGTGATGCTGGCATCGCTGTGGGCGGGGACGGCGATCCCCCCGGCGGCCGCCACCCCCACAAGCGCCGCAAAAACCCAACGGGCCGTCCGCGCGGCCGGTCCCGGGCGCGTGCCCAACCGCCGACGCGACGGATCTTCCTGATCGGTCCACCCTGTCTTCATTGATAAGTGTGATAGCCCTTGGCGCGGGACGGGGCAAGGGAAGTCATATCGAATCTTCAAGATGTTTTCTGATTTCGATCAAATCACGCCAGGTCGGGCGTTTCTGGGCCGGGCTGCGCAACAGGAAGGCAGGATGGAAGATGGCCATGGCCGCCACCGGGCGGGCCATGGCGGGTGTGGAATATTCGAACCATTGGCCGCGCAACTTCATGATGCCTTCGGGCCGGGCCAGCAGGGTCTTGGCGGCGGTGCCGCCCACCATGACCAGGACCTTGGGATCGACGATTTCGATGGTGCGCTCGACGAACGGCAGGCAGGCGGCGGCCTCCGCCGGGGTGGGGTTGCGGTTGCCCGGCGGACGCCAGAACAGGGTGTTGGTGATCAACACATCGGACCGGTCGAGCCCGATGGCCGCCAGCATCCGGTCGAGCAACCGGCCCGCCGGGCCGACGAACGGCAGGCCCTGCCGGTCCTCCTCGGCCCCGGGCGCCTCGCCGACGAAGACGATGCGGGCGTCGGGGTTGCCGTCGAAATAGACCAGGTTGGTCGCCGTCCGCTTTAGCGGACAACCCTCGAAGGAGTCTAACGCGGCACGGATATCCTCCAGCGTCTTGGCGCCGGCGGCGATCTCTCGGGCATCCTGGGATGCCGGGTCCGCGGCGGCGGGCGGTTCGGCTGGCTTGGCCGCCGCGGGGGTGGCCCGTCGCGGCGGCGCGGGACGGGCCGTGGCTTCGCGGGCCTTCGCTGGTGGCGGTGTCGGGGGGGCTTCGGCAAAGCGGTCGACCGGCGTTTCGCCGATGGCTTCATCGGCGCCGGCCTCGACCTGCCACTTGAGAGCGGAATAAAGAGACTCGCCAGCCATGGGAAGAAACCCTATCACGGCACGGTTTGTCGCGCCCCGCTTTTTGCGCTATCCCTAGCGCCGGATTAGGGGCGCGGCCATCGGCAGCGCTTCGGCTGAGCCGTGAAGAGGACCGGTCTTGATGGATGCCGACAGGGAATCGATGGAATTCGACGTGGTGATCGTGGGCGCGGGGCCCGCGGGGCTGTCGGCGGCGATTCGCCTCAAGCAGTTGGCCCAGGAAGCGGAGCGCGAGGTCTCGGTCTGCGTCGTCGAGAAAGGTTCGGAGGTGGGCGCCCATATCCTGTCCGGCGCGGTGCTCGACCCGCGGGGCCTCGACCGGCTGATTCCCGATTGGAAGGAAAAGGGCGCGCCGCTGAAGGTGCCCGTCACCGGCGACCGATTCCAGCTATTGACCCGGCGCCGTGCCGTCACCCTGCCGACGCCGCCCCAGATGCGCAATCACGGCAATTACATCATCAGCCTCGGCAACCTGTGCCGCTGGCTCGCTGCCGAGGCCGAGGCGCTGGGGGTCGAGATCTATCCGGGCTTCGCGGCCGCCGAGGTGTTGTTCGGCGAGGACGGGGTGGTGGCCGGGATCGCCACCGGCGACTTGGGCCTAAGTCGTGATGGTACCCCCGGTCCCAATTTCCAGCGCGGCGTCGAATTGCGCGCCCGCCAGACCCTCTTCGGCGAGGGGTGCCGGGGGTCCCTGACCAAGGAGCTGTCGGCGCGGTTCGAACTCACTGCCGGCTCCGAGCCCCAGACCTTTGGCCTCGGCATCAAGGAGCTGTGGGAGGTGGATCCCGCCGTCCATCGCCAGGGCAGCGTCCTGCACACGGTGGGCTGGCCCCTGGATTCCGGGACCTACGGCGGATCGTTCCTCTATCACCTCGAGGACAACCAGGTCGCGGTAGGCCTGGTGGTCGGCCTTGATTACCACAATCCCTATCTCAGCCCGTTCGAGGAGTTCCAGCGCTTCAAGACCCATCCGGCGATCGCGCCGGTGTTCGAGGGCGGGCGCCGCATTGCCTACGGCGCGCGGGCGCTGACCGAGGGCGGTTTCCAATCGGTGCCCCGGCTCACCTTCCCCGGCGGCGCGCTGATCGGCTGCGGCGCCGGATTCATGGATGTGCCCAAGATCAAGGGCATCCACAATGCCATGGCGTCGGGCATGGCCGCGGCGGAAGCGGTGAGTGACCTGCTCGGCGCCGGAGACGGCGGGACCGAAGCCGTGAGTTACCGCGAGCGGTTGCAGACGGGCTGGGTCATGCCCGAGCTTCACGCCGCGCGCAATATCCGTCCCGGGTTCCGGTTCGGTCTCTGGGGCGGGCTGCTCCATGCCGCGGTCGACACCTATATCCTGCGGGGGCGCGCCCCTTGGACGCTGAAGCATCACCGTGATCACGAAGAGACCTTTCCGGCCAAGCGGTGCCATCCCATCGACTATCCCAAGCCCGATGGCAAGCTGACCTTCGACCGGTTGTCCTCGGTCTTCATTTCCAACACCAATCACGAGGAAAACCAGCCCGGCCACCTGCGTCTCAGGGACGAGGGGCGGGCGATCAGCGTCAATTACGCCCAGTTCGCCGCGCCGGAGACGCGTTATTGCCCGGCCGGGGTCTATGAGATCGTCGGCGAGGAAGAGGGGGCCGACGGCCCCCGGCTGCAGATAAATGCCCAGAACTGCATCCACTGCAAAACCTGCGATATCAAGGACCCGACCCAGAACATCACTTGGGTGGTGCCCGAGGGCGGGGGCGGTCCCAACTATCCCAACCTGTAGGCTATCAGGCCATGCTATACTGCGCCCATCCTGGGGTTTAGGAGACGTTCGATTATGGGAACCTCGATCAAGGGATCCGGCATGGCGGCCCGGGCCGCCCGAACCGGGCTCAGAGGCACACTGATTCTCGCTGTTGCGGTGTTGGCGGGGCAGGCTTGCGCGGTCGCCCAAGACCGGCAGACGGCGAAGGCGGAAAAAGTCTGGGATCCCGGCCCGCTTTCCACCCCCTATG
>JAHEKA010000317.1 GCA_024638585.1 Rhodospirillales bacterium | reverse complement strand
AGCCCAACGAGGTCTCGATGCTGAAGTGCTACGACAGTGTCACCGACGGCTCGGTTTCGCGCTGGTCGTTCCACACCGCCTGCTTCGACCCGACCGCGCCCGCCGATGCGCCCTGCCGCAAGAACATCGTGGTCAGATCTTACGTTTTCTTTTGAGACGTCCCTAGCGAGCAACTGAGAAAGAGCCCGACCCGGGCCCTAGCTTGGGCCCCCAACGCCGATCCTCATAAACGGCGGACACAAACGAAACGAGGGGAAATGCCCGTGGCCGAAGCGCCAGGCGTGACAGATCCACCGCCGGCGACGTCAGAGCCGCCCGCAATCGCCGTTTACGCGACCTACGGCGTCGGCTTTGCAGGTAACGGCGTCGCCATGATGCTGAAGGTGGTCATCCCCCTCTGGGCGATCGAGCTCGGTTTCTCGGCGAGCCAGATCGGCGTCGCCATCAGCCTGTCCTCGCTGTTGCCGTTCCTGTTGTCGATCCACGGCGGGGTGCTGATGGACCGGCTGGGCACGCGGCGGGTGACAATGACATTTGCCGTCACCACGGCGCTCCTGTGTCCGCTCTATCCCGTGTTTCCATTCTTCGCCGCGATGCTGGCGCTGCAATTGATCACCGGGCTTACTTCGAGCATGGTCTGGGTCGGCGCCCAATCGCTGATCGTCCGCTTCACGAAGGGCCAGACCAGCCTGATCGCGCGGTTTTCCGTCGCCGCGCGTTGCGGCACTTTGCTCGGCCCGGTGGCGATCGGCGCCATCTGGGATCTCGCCGGGCCTTGGGGCGCCTTCTTTTTCGCCGGTGCGTGCGGTCTCCTGGTTCTCGTCGCCCTCAAGGCGGTGCCGGAAACGACGGAGGCGGGCAGCGAACAACCGGAGAAGCCCATCACGCGCCTCACTGACCTGCTGCCAAATTGGCGCGACTACGCCCGTGCCTTTTCCATGCTCGCCATTCCCACGGTGGCCTTCGTGGTCGCCATGACGATCATGCGCAATTCGTCGACCGGCATTCAGACTTCGTTCTACATCGTCTACCTCAATGAGATCGGCTTTCTCGGGGCCGTGATCGGTTTGCTGGTCGGTATCTCCGAGGGGGCGGGCATGGCCGGCGCACTGATGGCGGGGTGGTGGGAAAGGTTCATCCGGCCCCATTGGGTCCTGATCGGCTTCGTCGTGGTGTCGCTTGTCTTCGTTTCGATCACGCCCGTGCTGGGTGGCATCTTCATCCTTTTGACGATCGCGACCTTCGCCCGCGGCTTCGCCCAGGGCCTCACCCAACCGGTCATGTTTGGGATTCTCGCCCGTGCCGTGGATTCGAGTGTCCAGGGCACCTCCATCGGCCTACGCACGACCTCCAACCGCCTGGCCGCGGTCGTTGTCCCTTTCACTATGGGACTCGTCGCCGACGCGGTGGGGATCGAGAACAGTTTCTACGTCTGCGGCGGGGTCCTCATCGCCCTATGCGGCATCGTTGCCGTAATGGTGCGCCGCTCGTCCGATTTCCGGACCTGACGCTAGCCGACGCGCGGTCATAAGAAAGGCCTCTCACCCGAATGCCCGGGTGAGAGGCCTGGACCGCAATTGGTTAGTAGCTCCGCCGCCCTGACTTGGGGGTCGCGCCCTCTTCGGCGCTTTTCCCGCGAACGGAAGGTTTCCGGCCGGACTTCGTAGCGTCCGAGCCGCCTTTGCGTGCCTTCTCTATCCGGTCGGAATCCCGGTCGAATTCCCGATCGTCTTCCCACTGAAGTGAGCCGTCGGGATAGAAGAATTTCATGTTGGGATCGCCCGCGTCATCGCTGGACTGGGCGGGCAGGGCGAAACCGATGCAGAGCGCCGCAAACGCCGCGGCAAGGGGAAGCGTCCTCATCATCGTCTGTTCCTTTCATCCAATGGGCGGGCGTGGCTCTGAGTGGCCGCGTTGCAGCTGCCCGCGTGTTCGTCTTCCACCCCGGCGCCGCTTGCATTGGCGGCGTCCCCCTCACGCATGGCGGGTATTATCCGACTTTCCAGGGTCCAGGCATAGCGATTCCATGCGGCTTCGCGACATTGTGATGACGGCGCGAATTGCGGGTTAAGGGTTTGATTTGCAATCGATTACAAAAAAACCGCCGCGCGCCTAGCCGGTGAACTCGGCGATGTCCAGCCCGCGGAAGCGATCAAGCGCATAGACCAGCCCCCGGGCATCGACCTCCACATCATTGGTCTGCAGGTTGCGGCCCTGTTCCATGGGTTCGGGAATGAAGGCGCCGACTTCCTTTGGCAGGAACGGGTCGGAAAAATCGACCGCCCGCAGGCCGGCGGAGAACCAGGTTCCAAACAGCAAGGGACGTCCGTCGAAATGCTCCTGGTACTGATGCGCGCCAAAGCGCGCGCCGTCGCGGGCATAGGGCGTCTCCCCCTCGGCCACGTGGAAGGTGGAGATCGGCTTCAATTCGGTCCCATTGACCAGTTCGAAGAACCACAGGAAGGCATGCGCCTGGCCCCGGACATGGGATGCCTCCTCATCCATGCACACGATGATGTCCTTGCCGCCCAACTTGAACGGCGGGCGCATCACGGTGTGGGTGGGGTGGGGGAAAGCCGGGTGATAATCGTAGCGAGCGAACGTGGTGGGCTTGGAAATGTCGGAGACATCGATCCCGGCGAGGCCGCCGTGCCAACAGCCGGCCCACAGCTCGTCACCGCAACGCATGGCGTGATGCAATTGGACGGCGCCATGGGCCAGGGGCGGGGTCTCGCCGCCGGCGACATGTTGTCCAGGGATCCACCAATCGGCCACCGGCTCCGGCTTGGCGGGATCGCCGATATCGAAGATCTGCAGAATGTTTCCGGAAAATCCCTCCTTGCCCGATGACACGTAGATGTAATTGTCATCGATATCGAAGCGGTGGGACCCGTCCGCCCCTGTCTTGAAATGGGTGATCAGCTTCGGATTTGCCTTGTCCTTGATGTCCCAGATTCGGATGCCGCCATCGTCATAGGGCACCGCCCCGGCCACGACGAGATCGGGCACCTGCTCCACGTTCACTTCGGCCGCGTCGGCGATCTCCTGGGGATCGGGCTCACGGCCGAGTTCCTTGGTCAACCGTTCCTTGGCGGCAAACGCCGCGCGTCCCCTGCGAAAAAAGCCACGCCGGGCGCGTTCCAGGTTGGTGACCATGATGGTGCCGTCATGGATCACCCGAACCTTGTGAGAGTGGCTGGCGTCCCCCTCCAGCGCGATATGGCCCACCACCTTCGGGGCGCTGGGGTTGGAAACGTCGAGGATCGAGGTCCCATGGGGCGGATCCATATGCCCGACATAGGCATAATCCCCATCGACCACGACCTGACCGCCGCCGGCAATGTCGCACCTCGCAATAGACTTGAAGTTCTCCGCAATCACGTCTCTCTCCCTGGTTTATGCCGGCCTGTCGGCCAGTTTCGTTGTTTCCGCGCGGCCGCATTATGGGTTATTTGCGCCATGTCGCAAAGAGGCCCAAATCGTTAGCCGGGCACCAGCGCCATGCATTCGATTCCGGCTATGAAAAATCTGCTAGCATGCCCAAAGCCGCGGGAGCCGTAGCGCGCGCCACAGGGAGGACCCGACAATGGACCACATCAATTTCCCATACCGCTCATCGAGCCATCTGCTGCTGCATCATGTGATCGCCCATTCCGGGGCCTGGGCCAAACATGGCCTGGAGGTCAATTACGACTACTTCATCAGCGCCAAGGATGCCCATGCCGACGTGCCCACCGGCAAGGTGGAATTCGTCAGCGGCAACCACATCTCCACCTATGGCCACCGGGCGCGCGGCGATGAATGGGTCTATCTCGGCCAGGCGACCAATGTCGCCAACCTGTCCCTGGTGGTGCGCAAGGATTCGGAGATTTCCTCGATCGCCGATCTCAGGGAGAAGACCATCGCCTCGGGCAGCGAGCAGAACAAACATCCCAACTTGAATGAATGGCTTTACCTCAAGCAACACGGTCTCGACGTCGACAAGGACGAGGTGGCGATCCGGGCCAAGGAGGAAAACCAGAACAAATCCACCATCGACATGATCCTCGA
>JAHEKA010000316.1 GCA_024638585.1 Rhodospirillales bacterium | reverse complement strand
GAGAGCCATAAACCAACCCATCCCCAGATCCCGCATCCATGAGCCAGACAACCCACGACATTCCCGAAACTATGCCGGCGATCGAAATTGCCGAACCCGGTGGACCCGATGTCCTGAAGCCGGTCACGGTCCGCGTCCCCGAACCGGGCCCCGGCGAGGTGTTGATCCGAATCGAGGCAGCGGGCATCAACCGGCCCGACGTGGTCCAGCGCCAGGGACTATACCCGGCGCCCAAGGGGGCCTCGCCCCTGCCGGGACTGGAAGCGGCGGGGACCGTGGTGGCGCGGGGCGCCGACGTCACGGGGTTGGAGTGCGGTACGGCGGTCACCGCGCTTTTGGCGGGGGGCGGATACGCCGAATACGCGGTTGCACCGGCGGTCCAGTGCCTGCCGATCCCAAAGGGCCTCGGCATGGAAGAGGCCGCGGCCCTTCCCGAAACCTTCTTCACCGTCTGGTCCAACGTGTTCGACCGGGCCGGACTGCAGGCGGGGGAGGTGTTTTTGGTCCATGGCGGGACCAGCGGCATCGGCACCACGGCGATCCAACTGGCTCAGGCCTTCGGTGCGACCGTCTTCGCCACCGCGGGAACGGCTGAGAAATGTGCGCGCTGCATCGAGCTCGGCGCGCGGGCGATCAATTATCGGGAAGAGGACTTCGTCGAGATCCTCAAAGCCGAGACCGCCGCCGGCGCCAACGTGATTCTGGACATGGTGGGGGGTGATTACGTCCAGCGCGACATTTCCGCCGCCGCACCGGACGGGCGCATCGTCTTCATCGCCTTCCTGGCCGGCGCCAAGATGGAGGTCAACCTGATGCCGGTGATGCTCAAACGTCTGACGCTGACAGGATCTACCCTGCGCGCCCGGGAGACCAGCTTCAAGGGCGCCATCGCCGAAGCGCTGCGCGAGAAAGTCTGGCCCCTAATCGAAGACGGACGCATCAAACCCGTGATCGACAGCGTCTTTCCCCTGGCCGAGGCCGCCAAGGCGCATGCACTGATGGAAAGCTCCGGTCACATGGGTAAGATCGTGCTGCGCATTTGACCACTCATCGCTAAACTCCCTCCATGGCAAACACATTGAAAATCACACCATTCGACGGGCCGCTCGGCGCCCGGGTCACCGGTATCGACTTGGGCCAGCCCCAGGACGCCGCCACCGCCGATGCGTTGCGGAAGGCCTGGGGCGAACACCTCTTGCTGGTCTATCCCGACCAGTCGATCAACGACGATCAGCTGATCGCCTTCACCGGGTTGTTCGGCACCCTCGACCCGCCGGGCCCCAATCCCTACGGCGGACCGATCCTGCCCGCCCATCCGGAGATCAACGTCATCTCCAACGTGGTCGAGGACGGCCGGCCGATCGGCAATCTCGGTGCCGGAGAAGCGATCTGGCACGGCGACATGACCTATACGGAGATGCCGCCCAAAGGCAGCGTGCTGCAGGCCCTGGAACTGCCGCCCGAGGGCGGCAATACGTATTTCGCCAACATGTACATGGCTTATGAGGAGTTGGACCCGGGCCTGAAAAGCGAGATCGCGCCGCTCATCTGCATCCACGATGCGACCTACAATTCCGCGGGCATGATGCGCAGTGGCTATGCCGAGGTGACCGACCCGCGCGAGGCGCCGGGCGCCCGCCATCCGCTGGCCATCCGTCATCCCGCCACCGGCCGGCCCTGCCTGTTTCTGGGGCGACGGCGCAATGCCTGCATCGTCGGCCTGCCGCTTGCCGACAGCGAGGCGCTGTTGGACAGGCTGTGGGCCCACGCCACACAGGACAAATACGCCGCCGCCCATGTGTGGTCCGACGGCGATGTCCTGATGTGGGATAATTTCGCCACCCTTCACCGGCGCGACGCCTTCGACGAGAGCAGCCGGCGCATTCTCCATCGCACGCAGATCAAGGGCGAGACAGTCCCGGAAGCCATCTGAAAGGGCCGTTTTCCGGGGCTTTCGGAACTGCACCCTGGGCATTCCGGTTTTTCCCGCCTTGCAATCGAATATTAAGGGTCCCCCGCTAAGATCGGTGCTTCGTTTGACCCGAGGGGAAAGCCACATGCACGTGTTCGGCCGAATTCTGCTGGCCGTCCTGGTCTTGGCCGGCACCGGCATCTGCCGGGCCGAAGCCGAGCCCTTCCGCGTCAATTCCGGGCAGATCCTCGACGTGGTCTCGATCAAACCGGAGAAGACCGACCGGGGTCAGGCACTGGTCATGCGGTTCAGCACGCGGACCCCAATGACCGATATTCACGGGCTGCGCAAGGAAGCGGACCAGCTGTGGGAGCATCTCTCGGTCAACGCCGAAGCCGGCAATTTCCGCCGCGCCGTGATCCGCGCCACCTCGGCGCCCGGCGCCGGCAGGTCCGTGGACTTCATTTATGAACGGCGCGGCCCCGACTGGCGCACCCTGGAAAAGGGACTGGAATCCTCGAGCCGGCTCACCGAGGCAGCCATCCGGGCGCTTTACGACCGCAGCCAGACCATCATCAAAGATCGCAACTGGAATGTCGCGCTGCTCTATACCGCCAAGGACCTCACCGTGACCTACAGTTTCCCCGGCGTGCCCGGGGCCGTACCCTTTACCCTCGACCGTCAGGGCACCCTCGCCATGAACCGCGAGAATGCCGAATCGATGGAGAACTACGAGCGGCGCAGCAAGGTCCAACGCATTGACATTGCGCCAGACGGCAAATCCGCGCGGGTCGAAAGCCTTGAGATCGAATTCCTCAAGATCAACGGCCGGATCGTCACCGGCCAGGCACGGGCGATCAGCGACCTCCGGCTGCGCGACGGCGCCATCGTCATTTGGCGCATGGAGATGACCGTCACCGGCGTCTCGGTCGGCGTCGATCTGTAGACCCCACCGCATCCGACGCAGCAAATCCGGGACCGGCACCGCCCAAATCTAGGTACAACGCGCCGCTACAGGCGGCCGTGCCCGCGAGGCTTCATCCCCAGCATTCGGCCCCTCCCGCACTGAGACGACAGCCAGGAAATTAAGCGCCTTTTAATCGAATCAAACCGATCATCTTCCCCCGGCCCGTATGCGGAGGCTTTAGGGCCTGAACCGACCCGGGCGACGTGCCCTCGGACCGGGGAAAACATCAACCTGCGAGAGATGGGTCATGAGCGAAGGCGGTACCGAGAGATGTGAAAATTGTAGGCATTGGCTGACCCCGCAGCAGGTCGTGGATAGACATTACATCGCGGCCAAGCAGCACATGGAAGCGCCTAACAGATTCGGCCAGTGCCGGCGCCACCTGCCCGGCGAGGAATCTGATGAGGTCTACGATTATCCGTATTCACTACCTTCGCAATGGTGTGATGGTTGGGAAAGCAGGTAAACGCCCTCTCTTGCCTCCACTGCCCCGCAACACTTTGTTAAGCCCCCCTGTTTAGGTTTGAATGATCGCGCGAATCCGGCGGAGAACACCTGTGCGCAAGCTTGTCCGCTTCATTCTTATCCTTGTCCTCCTCGCCGCCGGCCATGTGGTGCCGGCCCAAGCGGCACCTTTCAAGGTCAACTCCGGCAAGACCCTTGAGGTCCTGGCCATCAAGCCGGAGAAAGCCGACACCGGCCCTTCCCTGGTCTTGCACTACGCCACCCGGCTGCCACTCACAAACCTCCAAGGCCTGCGCCGGGAGGCCGACGAACTGTGGGAACATTTCTCCGCCAATGCCGATGCCGCCAAGGTCACCCGAGCCGTGGTCCGGGCCACCGATCCAAATCGCGCGGGGAACGCCGTTGATTTCGTTTACGTGAAGCGGGCCGGCATCTGGCACACGGAGGAAAAGGGCCTTAAGAACGGCAAATTGACCGAGCGTTTGATCCGGGACGCCCACGACCACCAGCAATGGATCCACAAGCACAAGAATCACACCGCAATTCTGCTGTATCTCGGCAATGACTGGACGGTGACCTATAACTATCCACCGGAAATGCGAATCGGGCGCCAGACATTCGATCGCAAGAGGATGCTTGTTCTGCTGGAGCAGATGCGGAGAAGAGTCACCGAGCGTCAAACCAAGATAGAGATCACCGATATCCGCATTT
>JAHEKA010000315.1 GCA_024638585.1 Rhodospirillales bacterium | reverse complement strand
CGCCGGGTCCGTCTTCGATGTGTTCTTGAAACTGTGCCAGGATTTGGAGGGCACGAAGAAGCAGTCCTTCTCGGCCCAGGCCAGGTCCTGGCTGCCGTCCTTGCCGGACCCCACCGAGGTGGCGCCCTCGCCCTCCACCACGTGATAGATCGTGGAGGAGGTATGATTGTGGGGCCGGGTCTCCTCGCCCGGACGCAGCAACTGGGCCCGGCAGTTTATGGTCGGCATGGTGGGCCCGCCGGTCAGCGGGTTCTTGTAATCCAGCAAGATACCGTCATGGGGATCGCCGACATCGGCTTCCGCAAGGGCCTGCAGGGTCGCCCTGGTGTCGCGCCATTTATAGGTATAGGGGACGAAGCGCGGGTCCACCTGGTCCTGGGGCGGGCGGGCCACGCCAAAGCGCTGGCGGCAATAGCCGTCGGGATAGACGACGGTCTGGGAGGCGCCCTCGAAATAGTTGGCGTTTTCGCCCTCGCCCTCGCTGTAGGTCTCGCCGTACATGGCATCCAGATACTTGGCGAGATGGACATCGAGGACATCGAGCCACACCACGTTGGTCTCACTGGGATTGTGGTGATCGTGCCAGGTCCAGTTGGGCGTCAGCACCAGGTCGCCCGGCTCCATCAGCATTTGCTCGCCATCCACATTGGTATAGCTGGTGCCGTCGCTTTCGACGATGAAGCGCAGCGCCGCCGCCGAATGGCGGTGGCACTCAGCTTCCTCGCCGGGCTTGACCAGCTGGATCGACATCTGCAGCGTCCGGGTGGTCGATTTCAGGTTGGTGATCGCCGGATTGACGAGCTGAACCGTGCGCCGGTTGGCGGCATCGCCGGCATGGCCGAGCTTAATAACCTCCCCGGATTCCATCAGGCATTCGTAAATCGCCGCCCAGGGCCAGAGATGAGGCACCAGGGCAGGCACCTGTTCGCGCGGCTGCCAATGGCCGCCTAAGGAATAGCCCGCCATGCGTTCATGCAGGGCTTCAACGCGGGGGTCCTCGCTCCTCGCTTCGGCTTCGCTCATCGCACCCTTCCTTTCTCCTACGGACCCCGGGGAAGGCCGCCCCGGCGCCTCAGTCGAGAATGTGGAACCGGGCGGCGTCGCCCGCCTCCGTCAAAACCTATTCGCTCTCCGGCCCTCGGGAACCGCCGGACCCAGTCTTCACCGCTCCTCAAGGGCGCATGTTCCGGCATTCCCCTATGGGACGCGCATCCATCTTTCGGTTCCGGCCGCGAACAGGATTTCCGTAATTTCTCTTCCCGACTAGTCTCCCAGGTCTTCTTGCTATTTTTTTTCTTTATATCAAAAAATCATTTCGCATTCTCGGAAAACTGCCTGTAAGGCGCGCGAGAGCTACCGCAGCACGGATCCCCCGCCTGCACGATCCGCCCTGATCAGCAAAGCTGCGCCGTCTTTCTCGCGTCCTCATCCAATGGAAAGGGCGAAAATCAGCCCCGACACCGCGGTCCGATGCGTCCCCTTTGGGCGAATTCGGAGGCTAAGAATGGTTAGGACATGATGGCGGACCGAAATCCCGTTTGTCCGGGTTGGCGCGACGTCTATGATGAGCCGGCCGAGACCTCCTGACGGATCGGCGAACGGCGGGACGGCATAGAGCAACAGCGTGGGAGCAACCCGCGCGATGTGTTGGAGGAACCCATGGCAGGGGATCAATCTTGTGATGTCATAGTCATCGGCGGCGGCAGTGCCGCCTTCGACGCCGCCGTCTCCGCCAAAAAATCGGGCGCCGATCGCATCATCATGCTGGAGAAGGCCCCGGAGGCCGAATACGGCGGCAATGCGCGCTATTCCGGGACCGGCTTCCGCTTCGTCCACAGTGGGGCGGAGGAAATGCGCGAGCTGGTTCCCGGCCTCGATGAGGACTACTACCGTTCTCTCAACATCGCGCCTTACACACGGGAGGACTTCCTCGCCGATCTCGAGCGCATGACCCAGGGCCGCATGGATCAGACCCTGGCCGAAACCCTGGTCGACGAATCCAATGCCGCCATCCATTGGATGAAGGAGGTCGGCATCAAATGGGAGTTCCTGAAGGAACATGCCATGGTCGACGGAAAGCGCTATTTCGAGCGCGGCATCGCCGTTCATGTCGCCGGCGGCGGCCTGGGTCAGCTTAGCCAATGGCGCGAGGTGGCCGAGGGACTGGGCATCGAGATCCGATTCAATTCCCCGGTCAGCGCCATCCACGGCAACATGCACCGGATCGAAGGCGTCCACGTTTGTAGCGAGGACGGCGAATACGATCTTTCCGGCAAGGCCGTGATCGCCTGTGCCGGTGGTTTCCAGGCAAGCCCGGAAATGCGCGCGCGATACCTTTCCGGCAATGCAGATTTCGTCAAGGTTCGCGGATCGAAGCACGACACCGGCGAGGTGCTCCGCTACCTGGTGGAACTCGGCGCCATGACCGGCGGGCAATGGCAGTCGGGCCACATGTCGCCGATCGATGCCCAGGCGCCGGATTTCGAAACCGCACAGCACGCAGACGGGCGCGGCAATACCCAGAGCCGCTACGACTACCCTTACGGCATCACCGTCAACGCGCTGGGGCAGCGATTCTTCGACGAAGGCGAAGCCCAACATTCCTATACCTACGCCAAGACCGGGCGCGCGGTGCTGGCCCAGCCCGGATCGGTCGCCTGGCAGATTTATGACGAGACCGGCAACAAGATGCGCCGCTACCCCCATCACAAGGCGACCGTTGAAGAGGCAAACAGCATTTCCGAACTGGCGGGAAAGATCGGATTGGCGCCGGAGGTGCTGAGCCATACGGTCGAGGAATTCAACGCCGCCTGCATGGCTGAACCGGCGTTCGATCCGACGCGGCCCGACGGCAAGCGCACCGAGGGTCTTACCATCCCCAAATCCAACTGGGCGACGCCGATCGTCGATCCGCCGTTCAAGGCCTACCCCGTCACCTGCGGCATTACCTTCACGTTCGGGGGGCTCAAGGTGAACTCCAGGGCCCAGGTACTGAACACCTTGCATGAACCCATGAAGGGGCTCTATGCATCGGGCGATATCATCGGTCTGTTCTACTACAACTACCCGTCCTTTACCGGGCAGACGCGCAACGCCGTGTTCGGCCGCCTGGCCGGGCGCAGCGCGGTCGAGGACAACTGAGCGGGTCCGGCGCGTTCGCGCCGGCAAGCCCCGGATTCCGGCTCGGCGCCGCTTCAGCTTCAGCAGGGACCGCTTCCGCCCAACGTCCCGGTCCGCCCTTCACCGACCCGGGCCAAAGAGGCGATACGTCCTGCCACAGAGGACGGCATCGCCCATTTTTTCGTCCGCCCGGCCCGAATTGGATGGAGCGGTTCGAGACTGATCTGTATAGTCCAAAGAGAGGCTGATGATTCTTGGGTAAGGTCTGTATTTTTGCGTAGTAGCGGGAGGAGTGCAGCGTGCGCGTTTTGTTGTTAGGGCTCGGCTTGATGCTGTCCCTGAGTGGTTGTGCCGTCCCCACAGCGGTTACCATCGCATCGTTCGCCGCCGACGGCGTCAGTTACATCGCAACCGGAAAAAGCACGACCGACCATGCCCTTTCCGTCCTCGCGCAGGAGGACTGCGCGATGATGCGGGCGCTCGAGGAGAGGGCGATCTGCACACCGGAGCGCAAGTTGCGCGTGCTGACGGCAACGGCAGAGCCCGATGGGATCGCCTCAACTGGTCGCGAAAGACATACCGGCAAGACCCATCGTGACGCCGAGCGCGCCCGTTCGCATCGTCAAACGGGCGCGTCCCAGGGCACCCCAGCGGACCCCTCCACCGCTTGCCACGGGCCGGCTGGTGTTGGGATTGTGTTCAGACACGGCCGGAATGCAGCCCGCGGCCCAATGCGGCCTGGGCCCCGGCGCCTGAACCAGCCACATCGTCGTCTTTGTTCCAGCATCCCCACGCGACGGCGGGTCGGCCAATGTCAGAGTCGCTTGAAATATCGGGCAACGGGCCATCGCTCATAGCCGGAAGCCTCGTAGGTCAGCCGGGCTGGCGCATGACCTGAATCTCCCGTGGTTTCCACCATGACCATCTTCAAGCCG
>JAHEKA010000314.1 GCA_024638585.1 Rhodospirillales bacterium | reverse complement strand
TGCCCTGGGCCAGCACCACCACATCATCGGCGAGCCTCAGGATTTCCTCTATGGCGTGACTGACATAGATGATGGGGATCGCCAGTTCGTCACGCAGGCGTTCGATGAAAGGAAGGATCTCCGCCTTCCGCGCGGCGTCGAGGGACGCAAGCGGCTCGTCCATGATGAGCAATCTCGGGCTCATCAGCACGGCACGTCCGAAGGCGACGCGCTGGCGCTCGCCACCGGAAAGCGTACCCGGCCGCCGGGATAGCAGGGGGGCAAGATCAAGCAGGCCCACGACGTGATCCAGATCCACCTGGCGTTCGGCGTCCCGGATGCGGCGCCGCCCGTAATCCAGGTTGCCGCGCACGGTGATGTGGGGGAAAAGGCGTGCGTCTTGGAAGACGTAGCCGATGCGCCGCCGCTCCGGCGCCAGGTGCACACCGGTTTGGGAATTGAAAAGCTCCGTCCCGTCCAGGCAGATGCGCCCCGTGTCGGGGTCGATCAACCCGGCCAGGCATCCCGCCAGGCTCGACTTGCCGGCCCCCGAAGGACCGAACAGCGCGGTAACCCGGCCCGCCCCGGTGCTGAATTCGGCTTCCAGCCGGAAATTGCCGAGCGCTTTGGTGACCGACACCTCAAGCATGTTCAGGCCTCCATCCGGGCGCGGATTCGGCGCGCCGTCAGTTCTGAGGCGATCAGGGCGGCAAATGCGAGGCAAGTGGATATGACGATCAGCCTGAGAGCCGCCGCCTCGCTGCCCGGGACCTGTGTCAGGCCGTACAGGGCCAGCGGCAGGGTGCGGGTTTCCCCGGGGATATTGGAGACGAAAGTGATGGTGGCGCCGAATTCACCCAGGGACCGGGCAAACCCCAACACCATGCCGGTGAGAATTCCGGGCCAGGCAAGCGGCAGGGTGATGGAGAAGAAGACCCCCCAGGGACCGGCGCCGAGGGTGCGGGACGCGGCCTCGAGACCGGTATCCACCGCCTCGATCGAAAGACGAATGGCGCGGACCATAAGCGGGAAGGCCATCACGGCGGAGGCCACCACCGCGCCTTTCCAGGTGAAGGCGACAGAGAAGCCAAAGGTTTCGAAAAGCCAGCTGCCAAGCGGACCCCGGCGGCCCAACAGGAGCAAGAGCCCATAGCCCACCACCACCGGCGGCAGCACCAGGGGCAGGTGGACCAGACTGTCCAACACCGCCTTGCCGGCAAATTCCTTGCGCGCCAGAAGCCAGGCAACCGCGAGGGCCGCCGGCAGGCTGATCACGACGCACCACAACGCCACCTGCAGGCTGAGCCGGAGGGCCTCGCTCTCCAACGCCGTTAGGCCTAGCCCCTCCACGGCCTAATCAGCCCTGAATCCGTATTTGATGAAGATTCCGCGCGCATCCTTCCCCGCCAGCCAGTTGATGAACTTGGCCGCCCTCTTATCGGCTTTTCCGGTCCGTGTCAGGGCAATTTCATATTCTATGGGTTTATGGGCGTCGGCGGCAAAAACAGCCACCGGCTCCAACCGGGAACTGGCTTTGACATCGCTTTCGTAAAGAATGCCGAAATCCGCTTCGCCGCGCTCCACCAAGGCCCGCGCCCGTGCCGCATCCGACATGCGCAACGCCTTGGGGCCAACTTCTTCCCAGACGCCGAGCCACCTCAGCGCGTCGCGGGTATGGGCACCGAGCGGCGCATGGGCGGGGTCGGCGATGGCTATTCGCTTGGTGCCGACCACTTTCCGAAATTCCGCCTTCGTAATCCCGGATATTTTCAGACCCGCCTGCTTTTGGGCCGCCAGCACGAGGCGGTTCCTGAGAAGGACCCTGCGGCTCTTCGGATCGATGGCGCCCTGTTGTTGGGCCCAAGTCATCCATTTCCTGTCGGCGCTGAGAAACACATGGCCCGGCGCGCCGGCCGCAAGCTGGCGGGCCAGTGCGCCCGAAGAGGCGAAGACCGGGGCGGCCTGGATGCCCGTCCGGGTCTTGAATTGAGCGACCGCATCCCCGATGGCGGCAATGGTGGAGGCCGCAGCGAAGATGCGTACCGGCCCCTCTGAACGTGCCGGTGTCGCCAACAGCACGGTCAGGACGAATAGAAACGCGGCTCCGATCAGGGTTGCGCCGGAGACGCCTCCGTCTCGGCGGTCAGCCGCCATCACCGCTTTTTCCGTAAAGGGCATCGGGCGAGGTGACCACGGGATGGACGTCGCGCAGGCTTCCGTCCCTAGGGGCGCGGAAGAAACAATTGTGGCGTCCGGTATGGCAGGCCACGCCCTTCTGGTCGACCAGCAACAGCACCGTGTCGCCGTCGCAATCGATCCGGATGTCCCGCACCGATTGGGTCTGGCCGGAGGTTTCGCCCTTGCGCCACAACGCCTTGCGGGAACGCGAATAGTAATGGGCGAAGCCGGTCTTGAGCGTCTCCTCCACCGCATCCCGGTTCATCCAGGCCAGCATCAGCACCTCGCCACTGTCGGCTTGCTGGGCGATCGCCGGTACCAGCCCATTGGCATCGAAGGTGATGGCGTCGAGGATCACCGAGGTTGCCCCGGCAAGGTGCGATCGATCGTTATTGGAACCTGATTCGGTCATAGCTGTCCTTGAGTTCTTCCCCACAGGGTTAGACCAGCGCAATGGGCAGACTGTCAACGGCACCGCCAAAGAATTGCAACAATATAACATTTTCTCTACCTTGCGCCTGAGCGCCCGATCAGCGCCCGAAACAGGAGGCAGCCCATGCCCGAGACCCCCACCGCGTTTCAGCGTGGCCACGACCATGACCGCTGTGTGCGCCATGCGCTAAGCGCCGCAGCGGACCACTGCCGCGAGGCGGGCCTCCGCCTGACGCCGCTCAGGCGCAAGGTGCTTCAGGCGGTGTGGCGTTCGCACCATCCGCTCGGCGCCTATGAGATCTGCGACGCCTTGGTGGCGGAAGGGGACCAGGTCCTGCCACCCACGGTCTACCGCGCACTCGATTTCCTGGAGCGCAACGGCCTGGTGCATCGCATCGCCAGCCTCAACGCTTTCATCGGCTGCAACCAGATGGGCCGCCACAGCAACGGACGCTACCTGATTTGCAGCGACTGTGGATCGGTGGCCGAACTGCCCCCAGACGAACTGCTGGAACGGTTCGCCTTTGAAGCCGGCGCCATGGCCTTCGAGGCCCGTTCCGTACGCCTGGAAGCGGTAGGCCGCTGCGCCGCCTGCGCCGCCGGCACGACCGGGCCATGACGGAAAACCCGACCGATCATCCCCTGATCGAAGCGGTTGGGATCGGCAAGTCCATCGGCGGCCGGGATATCCTGACCGACGCCTCGATCGCCGTTCACGCGGGCGAAGTCGTGACCTTGATCGGGCCGAATGGGGCTGGGAAATCGACCCTGGTGCGTATTGTCTTGGGGCTCATGGGGGCCGACCGTGGCTACGTCACCCGGCGTCCCGGGCTGACCATCGGCTACCTCCCGCAGCGATTCCGCATCGATCCCGCATTGCCGATCACGGCAGTTCGGTTCCTGTCCCTTGCCGGCACCGATGAGGCGCGAATCCACGAGGTCCTTGAGGAGTTGGGAATCGGCGATGCCGCGGATAAGCAGGTCCACGATCTTTCGGGTGGCGAGTTCCAGCGCCTGCTGCTGGCCCGGGCACTCGCGCGCCGGCCCGATCTCCTCGTGTTGGACGAGCCGCTGCAAGGTGTCGACGTCGCTGGACAGGCCGACCTCTACAAGCGGATCGGTGACATGCGTGCCAACCTGGGCGCGGGCGTGCTGCTGGTCTCCCACGACCTTCACCTGGTGATGGCGGAAACCGACCGCGTCATCTGCCTGAACCATCACGTCTGTTGCGCCGGCCAGCCCGAAGCCGTCAGCCGGGATCCGGAATTCCTCTCCCTGTTCGGTGCCGCCGTGGCGGTCTACACCCATGAACACGACCACCGCCACGATCACGGTGGGGAGGTCATCCCGCTGGACCCAGAGGATGAGATGGCCAAGCCATCGGCGGAGGACGGCCATGGATGACTTCATCCTTCGGGCACTGGGCGCCGGGCTGGCGGTGGCCCTGGTGGCGGGGCCGGTCGGCTGCTTCGTGGT
>JAHEKA010000313.1 GCA_024638585.1 Rhodospirillales bacterium | reverse complement strand
ATGCTCAACCGCGGCCAGATCGCGAAAGCGGGCTCGATCGCACCGTCCGTGACCCCCATCGTGAGAGTCCCTCCCAACGGCAACGAAACGGCCCAGTGGCAAGCCAAGCAGGCGCTCGATCTCGGCGTCTATGGCGTCGTCTGGCCGCATATCAGCAGTGTCGAAGAAGCCTATAATGCGGTGGCCTCCTGCCGCTATCCGCGCCTCAAGGACGCGCCGCTCTATGAACCCGCCGGCATCCGCGGCGACGGGCCGACATCGGCCGTGCGCTACTGGGGCCTCACGCAGCAGGAGTATTACCAGAAGGCAGACGTCTGGCCGCTCGCGCCGGAAGGCGAGATCCTGGTGATCCTGATGATCGAGGACACGGCCGGCATCGCTGCCCTGCCCGATATGCTGAAGAACGTGCCCGGCATCGGCGCGGTGCTGATCGGCGAAGGCGACCTGAGCCAGGAGCTTGGCTATCCACGCCAATACGAGCATCCGGTGGTGCTGGAGGCCATGGCCGAAATCGTCAACACCTGCAAAGACAACAATGTGGCGGTGGGACATCCCCATGTTAGTGCCGGCAATGTCGAACGCATCCTCGACGAGGGCTATACCTTCCTGATGTCGGCGGTCGCGCGCTCCACGCCGGGCCTCGACAAGGGATTGGAACTGGCGGGCCGCAAGAGCGGCGACGACAAGCCGGCGGGTCCGGCGCCATCGTACTGATCGAGAAATACCAGGGAGAACACGAACATGATCATCGATTGCCACGGGCATTACACGACCGAGCCGGCGCAACTGACCGATTACCGCAAGGCCCAGTTGGAAGGTCTGGAGAAAGATCCCTCCTTCCTGCCGACGCCGGCAGACCTCAACATCACGGATGACGAAATCCGCGAGCGGTTGGAGCCGGCCCAGATCAAGCTGCAGCAGGAGCGCGGCACGGACCTGACCATCTTCTCACCCCGCGCGGTGGGGATGGGTCACCACCTCGGGACCGAGCAGACCAGCTATTACTGGGCCGAAATCTGCAACAACATGGTCCGGCGCGTCTGCGACCTCTACCCCAACAACTTCGTGCCGGTCTGCCAGTTGCCCCAATACCCCGGCGTCCCGCCCAAGAACTGCCTGGCCGAGCTCGAGCGCTGCGTCAATGAGATGGGGTTCATCGGCGTCAACGTGAACCCGGACCCGTCCGGTGCCATGTGGACCGATCCACCGATCACCGACAAATGGTGGTACCCGCTGTGGGAAAAGATGGTCGAGCTCGACGTTCCGGGAATGCTCCATGTCTCCGGGTCATGCAATCCGAACTTCCATCATACCGGCGCGCATTACATCGCCGGCGACACCACGGTCTTCATGCAGCTCATCCTGGGCGACCTTTTTGCGGATTTCCCGACGCTCAAGTTCATCATCCCCCATGGCGGCGGCGCGGTGCCGTTCCACTGGGGCCGCTATCGGGGCCTGGCTCAGGATATGGGCAAGCCCACCTTGGATGAACACCTGCTGGGCAATGTGTATTTCGACACCTGCGTCTATCACCAGCCGGGCATCGACTGCATGACCAAGGTGATTCCCACCAAGAACATCCTGTTCGCGTCGGAGATGGTGGGCGCGGTGCGCGGGGTGGACCCAGAAACCGGGCATAATTACGACGACACCAAGCGCTATATCGACGGCACGCCGAACCTGACCGACGCCGAACGGGCGGCCGTCTTCAGCGAAAACACCTTGAAGGTCTTCAGCAGGTTGAAGGTCTGAGCCCGGGCGGCATAGGCAAAAAGAAAGCCCGGAGACCGCGTCTCCGGGCTTTCGTTATCAGTTGGTATGCGGCCGACTAGACCGTCGTCCGCTCCTTGACTTTTCCAGCCATGTCGTCCTGACAGGCTTTCGCGTAATCGAGCTCGGGGTCGAGAATCACGGAAATGGACCGGACCTTCTGATGATCGGGATCGCGGCCCGGCGGCGGGGTGCCCTTCTCGCTCAGCTCCTTCGCCGCCTTGAGCAAGCGCATGCGCGTCATGACGATGCCCTTGTCGGTGGGGACCAGTTTTTCCCTGGACCGGTCGACGATCGGCCCCATGGATTCCTGAAGACTGCCGTCCTGCATCCCAAACCCAGCGATCCCCGAATAGGTGTCGCCGCGCTTCTGAGCCTCGCGGTCCATCAGATAATCGTTGTCCTTGTTGGCCACGGGCCGGAAGGAGCCATCCGGGATGACCGCGACATGGACGCCCTTGCCGTCGATGCAGGCTTGGCGCTCCGTGTCCGTCAGCGGACGATCGGGATGGAAATCATAACTCCAGGTCATGCAGTTTTCGTCATCGACCGGAACCCAGAAGTGCCCGTGCTGGGGATGATCGGCGCGCGGCGGGATCATGGTGAAGCACGGCATGACCCATTGGGTGACGCGCCAGTAATTCTTGTCGCCTTCGACCTTGCGGCGGGCACCGATATAGAGCCCTCCCGCCGATGGCGAGACCTCGAATACCGGACGTAGATCACCGAGGTTGTATTTGTTGGCCTTGGCGCCCTGGAACAGAGGGTCGCGCTCCAGTTCCATGGAATGCAGGAAGGACACATGGCTGGAATCGATGCCGCCTTCCAGAGCCTGCAGCCAGTTGCATTCCTGCAGGCGCTTGGTGGTGATGGTCTGCTCCGGACTGACGGTGCAGAATTCCCATGCCGGCTCCGGCGGGCGGTCTGCAGGATCCCCCATATGGGTCCACAGAACGTCTCCCACCTTGAGGAGCGGGTAGTTCGTCAGCTTGATCGATTTGCGGAAATCCTCTTTGTCGGGATCCGACGGAATTTCAAGGCAGTTGCCCTCGACATCAAATTTCCAGCCGTGATAGGGGCAGCGCAGTCCACAGTCCTCGTTGCGGCCGAACCATAGGGATGCAAGGCGATGGGGGCAAAACTCGTCGATCAAGCCATAGCGGCCGTCCGTGTCGCGAAACGCGATCAAGCGTTCCCCAAGAAGCTTGACCCGGACCGGCGGACAATCGTTTTCGGGAAGCTCGCTCGCCAGCATGGCCGGAATCCAATACTGACGGAATAGCTCGCCCATCGGCGTGCCTTTGTCGGTCTGCGTCAGTAAATTGTTTTCTTCGATGCTAGTCATTCATGTTCTCCTCGTAAGACCTTAGAACCCAGTTGTTCCGCCGCTATACAGCATTCTTGCCGCACCGTTATTGTTGCCCTGGATCATTCGGCCAATATTCTTGCTAATGCCTGTTTCCCCAAGTGGTTACCGGCATTCTCCTGCTTCAATCGCAGACGCCAACTGGACATTGGCTACAATGAAAATAAGAAAATGCCGCCGTTTCGTCAATGGATCGAGGGCCCCAAATCGAAAAAAATTAGATTTCAAAGAATCTCCGATTAACGCGCACCAGAATCGTTGACATGCGCGCTTGAGCGCGTTGTAAGTTCGACGGAGATTCGTCAGACGTCATTCCTGGAAAAGAGACCCGATTCATGCCCTTTGTTGACACCGATGGCCTTCAAACCCGATACGACGTAATGGGCGACGGCCCGGCTCTGTTGATGTATGCGCCGGGCGGGTTCGATGCGAGGGTCGAACAATGGACCGATCTCGGTGTCTATAAGCGCATCAAGCTGCTCGACCACTTGCCGAAGAAATACAAATGCATCGTCTTCGACCGGCGCGAGAACGGTCAGTCGGGCGGCCGGGTGGAACGCATCACCTGGAACCACTATGTGCGTCAGGCAATCGGCCTGCTGGACGCGCTGGGGATCGAAAAGGCCCACATCATGGGGGGCTGCATGGGCTGCTGCCCGGTGGCGGCGTTTGGTGTCGCCCATCCCGAGCGCACCCTGTCGATGATCCATTACTGGCCGGTGGGCGGCGCCAAGTACAGGATCAGCAGCCACCAGAGGTTTGCGCGCCACCTTGCCTTTGCCGATGAAGGCGGTCTCCAGGCTGTGGTCGATCTGGTGCGCAGTCACGATAAGAACTTCTCGGCCGATCCAAGGGGCGGTCCCTGGGGCCAGCCGATCCGCAATTCAGACGAATTCGCCGAGGCCTACGCGGCCTTGGACAAGGCGCAATACCTTCTGAC
>JAHEKA010000312.1 GCA_024638585.1 Rhodospirillales bacterium | reverse complement strand
CTGCTCACGGTGTTGGAGCTCCCGCCGTCGCCGCGTTTGCCGGACCGGCCCCTGTCGCATCCCGGGCCCAGGCCATTGAACCACCAAAAATAGCGGGATTCCCGTTAAGAGATGGTTACCTGTGCCGGCCCCGGCGGCCTTGGGATTTGGCCGATTGGCCGGGCCGGCATCGTCCCAGCCGTTCGAGCCGCACCGGAACCAGGCCCGCGCGCACGAAGTTGAGCGCCCGGGCCGCGCGGTAGGACACGTCGATGATGCGGCCGCGGATGAAGGGGCCGCGGTCGTTGACGGTCAGCAGCACGGATCGTCCGTTGCGCAGATTGGTGACCCGGATGCGGCTGCCGAAAGGCAGGCTGCGATGGGCCGCGGTGAAGTTATGCATATTGTAGATCTGGCCGCTTGCGGTCTGGCGTCCATGATAGGGCCGGCCGTACCAGGATGCGGTGCCCTCTTGCAGGAAAATCCGGTTGGGCACGCAGGCGGGTGGCGTGGGACGGACGGCGCGAGATGCTGGGGGCGGTGCCTGACGCGCCGTCTGATAGGCCGGCGGCGGGTGTCTAACCTCGGCACAACCGATCACGCCGAGGGCCATCACGCCCGGCAGGATACGCAGCCATTTGGAGATGCTCGCCATTTGCAACCTCGCGTCCGAGAGGGAGTCGGTTTGGGGCACCGGGCAACGCAGCGCTGTCCTTCGGGCCCCCGATTGGTCACGATTGTCCCGGGGTGATGCTTTACCCTTCGTAAAAATTGGATCGATGTCGAGATTTCCGCTGGAATGCACCGCTGGAAGCGACACTCACCCCTTGGCCAAAAGCGGGTATGGATGGACAATGAATGCTATTGTCTCTGTGCCGTTGGGGGAGAATGGCAGAATCTCTCCACAGCAGTGCCGGTCCCGAGGGATCGGCGGTCGCAATCTGAGAGCTGGTTTCTTGCAGCGGGTGCCCGGTATGGCAAAGGCGGACATCGCGGAGCGGAGCAGCGCGTTAGCCGCGAAACTCGATCAGGAGCTGACGCGGCTGGCCCAGGCCCAGTTCGACACGCCCGAGTTCAAACGCGTCTTCGCGACGCCGTTGACCATCGAGCGCGCCCGCTTCTTCGCCATCCAGTTCGTTCATTACAACGTCAACCGCCGCGACTGCTGGGCCTATGTCCAGGCCCGGGCTCCGTGGGAAGTGAAACGCGTGATCTGGGAACATGAGAAGGACGAGCTCCATTTCGATCCCCGGGGCGATGCCGATCATCGCGAGCTGATGGCCAAGGAAGCCATGGCCCTTGGCGCAAGCGCGGCGCAGGTCGCCAACACGGGACCGACGCCGCTCCTGCAAGCGGCCCAGATGGCCTTCGTGTATCTGGCCCAGAACCTGCCTTGGCTTGGCGCGCTTACGGCGTCGCATTTCCTCGAACGCCGCAACAATTCGGACCTGATGGATGGCGGCGGGTTTTCGGCCCGCTGGCGGAAGCGGCTGGTTGACGAGCTTGGCGTCGATCCCAAGTGCCTGATTTCCAGCAATGTCCATGTCGCGGCCGATGTCGATCATTCCAATTCGATATGGGCCGCCATCTCGGACCATGTTATCGACGAGGAGACCTACAACACGGCGCTCAGGGGCGGTGAGGCCTGTGCCGTTGTCGACCGCGCCTATCGGGCGGCGCTCGCCCATGGCATGGAGAGCGTATGACCGGCACGGGCGCGTGGTTGGGCCAGCCGGACGAGGAAGGAATTGAACGCAACGGAACTGCAGAAAAACACCAACAGCAAAAACGAACAACAAGGAGGCCTTAGATGAAAAAGTTGACGACGCAAGGATTGGCGGCATTGGGCGCCGCCGCGGCGATGATCGCGTTGCCGCAGATTGCCGGCGCGGCACCGGCCGATTTCTACAAGGGCAAAAAGGTGACGTTCTATGTCGGTTACAGCCCGGGCGGCGGCTACGACACCTATAGCCGGTTGGCGGCCCGGCACCTCGCCCGGCACATCCCCGGCCAGCCCGGCATGGTCGTCAAGAACCGGCCCGGCGCGGGAAGCCTGAAGCTTGCCAACGAGCTCTATGGGACCCTTCCCAAGGACGGTTCGGCGATCGGCATGATCGGCAACAGCCTGCACCTTTCCGAGCTCATCGGCCGTCCCAACATTCATTTCACCTCCGTCAAGTTCAACTGGATCGGCCGTCTGACCGATGGCGATACCATCTTCGTCGTCCGGCCCGATGCCGGCATCAGCACATTCGCCGACTTGCAGGGCAAGGAGGTTCTGGTGGGCGTTCCGGGCGCCGGCTCGGCGACGACATTGATGCTGACGGTGATCGGCAACGTGCTCGGCGCGAAGTACAAGCTGATTTCCGGCTACAAGGGCAGTTCGGGCATTCGCCTCGCCGTGGAACGGGGAGAGGTCCAGGGATTGCAGAGCATCATCTGGTCGGTGCACCAGCATTGGATCAAGCGCAACAACATGAAGGTCGTTTACCAGATTCCGGTGAAGCGGCTGCCGAGCCTGAAGGACATCCCCAGCATCATGGAATTCGCGAAGACCCCGGAACAGAAGAAGTTGATCAACTTCTTCGCTTCCTACGTCACGGTCGGGCGCTCGGTGGTGGCGCCCCCGGGGATTCCCGGGGACCGGGTTGCGGCATTGCGGGCTGCCTTCCTGGACATGACCAAGGACAAGGCCCTGCAGGCCGAAGTCGCCAAGAAGAAGATGCGTTTCCGCCCCATGTCCGGCAAGGATTTGCAGGCGCTGATCGCTTCGGCGTTCAATCTGTCGGATGCTGAGAAAGCAAAGGCGAAAGAAGCGGCCACCATCGGCAAGCTGAAAAAGCGCAAGGTCGTCCTCGTCAACACCACGGCCAAGATCGTCAAGCAAAACAAGAAGGGCAGCAAGCTCACCTTGATGGAAAAGGGTGGCAAGAAGGTCAAGGCCGGGGTGCACCGTCGGCGCACCAAGATCACGATCGACGGCAAGAAGGCCAAGCGCGGCGCGACCGCCGTCGGCATGACCTGCGAGATGGAATACGAGGGTTCAGGCAGTGAGGCGACCAAGCTGAACTGCAAGAAGTAAGCTGGTTTTCATCGCGGCCGGGGTGCCAACGAAGCACCCCGGCCGTTTCTTTTTGCAGGGGGGTGCGATGGCCGCGACTTCCGTGAACGACAAGGATCGGGTTACCTTCCCGCCCGATCCCAATCCCAAGGTGCCGAAGCTGGTGGCCCCGCCCGGAAGCTGGGACACCCATTTTCACGTCTACGGGCCGCCCCATATCTTTCCCTATGTGGAGAAGCGCGCCTACACGCCGCCGGCGGCCCCGGTGGAACATTACCTATTGATCAATTCCGCCCTGGGGCTGGAGCGCGGCGTCATCGTCCAACCCGCGGTCCATGGCACCGACACGCGGGTGACGGTGGACGCGGTGGCGAAGTCGGGCGGCCGGCTACGGGGCATGATCCGGGTCGATCCGGAGCTGACGGACGCGCGGGTCAAGGAATTGCACGGCCAAGGCATCCGCGCGCTGCGTTTCCCGGTGGCCCGCGAGCACGGTAACGCCTTCGACCCGACATTGTTCCATAAGACCGTCGCCGCCATGGAGACGAAGTCCTGGATCGTCGACATGCAGATCAACGACGACGTGATCCATGAGAACGCGGACATGATCCGCAAGGTGCCCCTGCCCGTCGTGATCGATACCTGGGGCCGGGTCGATCCCATGAAGGGGTTCGATCAGCCCTCGTTCCTGACGCTCCTGGACCTGCTCTGCGAATCCAACGTCTACCTCAAGATCCACGGGGCCAACCGGTATCTCGATCGCGGCGTGCCGTTCGAAAAGCTGGTGGAGCTGGCCCGGATCCTGATTGCCAAGGCACCGGACAAGATTCTCTGGGGCACCGACTGGCCCCATTCCTTTGTGTTCGAGCCGCGCAAGATGCCCAATGACGGGGCGCTGTTGGATATGCTGCTCGACTTCGCCCCCGATGAGGCGGACCGCAAGAAGATCCTGGTTGATAATCCGAAAGGGCTGTTCGATTTCGATTAAGCGGGGGCTCTAGCGGAATCGCAGGTTCTCGCGCGACAAGTCTGCGATC
>JAHEKA010000311.1 GCA_024638585.1 Rhodospirillales bacterium | reverse complement strand
GGCTTCGAACCCGACCAGCATGTATTTGGCGCGCCGGGTGATGGCACTGACCCGCCGCCCGGTCAGCCAATCCTCCAGCCCTTCGGGAAACGGGATGCGCAAGCCCTTGCGCCGCACCTCCGCGCGGAGGATGCGCCGTCCCTCGAGAACGGGGATCAGGCCGCGGCGGACGGTTTCGACTTCGGGCAGCTCCGGCATGGCGGGCACCGTAGCGGAATTGCACGGCGTCCGCTATTGTCGCCGCCATGGACAAGGCGCCAGACCATACCGGCCAAACCCCGCCCGATACCCCGCCGCCCGAGACCGTGCCTTTCGGGTCCGAGAACATTCCGGCGGCGGAGAAATCGGCGCGGGTCGGCGCCGTATTCGAGAGCGTGGCCGCCCGCTACGATCTCATGAACGACCTCATGAGCCTCGGCACCCACCGGGTGTGGAAGGCGAGCGCTGTCGACTGGCTGATGCCGCGGCCGGACCAGCGCATCCTTGATGTGGCGGGCGGCACCGGCGACATGGCCATGCGCATGGCGCGGCGCGCCGGCGGCGCCGAAGCCGTGGTGCAAGCCGGCGGCGGCGTCACCGTGATCGACCGCTCTGCGCCGATGATGACGGTGGGACGCGGGCGCGTGACCGAAGCCGGGCTTAACGCCGCCATCGGTTTCGCGGCCGGCGACGGCGAAGCCCTGCCCATCGCAAAAGGCAGCGCCGATGCCTACGTCATCGCCTTCGGCCTGCGCAACATCACCCATCCCGATACCGCGCTGGCGGAAGCCTATCGGGTGCTCAAACCGGGGGGACGTTTTCTGTGTCTGGAATTTTCCCGGCCGCGCTGGCCGCTCCTGAAACCCCTCTTCGAACGATACGCCCGCGAGGTGTTGCCGCGGCTGGGCAAGGCGGTGGCGAACGATGCCGAGTCCTATCATTACCTGGCCGAGAGCATCCGCCGCTTCGCCGACCAGGAGCGCCTGGCGGCAATGGTTGAGGCGGCGGGGTTCGGCCAGGTGCGGGTGCGCAACCTGGCCGGCGGTATCGCCGCCATCCACACCGGCTGGCGCCTCTAAGGCCCGATGTTTCGCGCGCTGAGGAATCTTGCCCGTCTGGCCAGGATCGCCCTGACCCTGGCACGCTACGACGCGCTGTTCCCCCTCGACCGGCTGGGATTCACCGCCCCCTTTGCCCGTGCCCTCCGGCTGGTGGCAAGGCTTCCAGGTGTCCGCCGGGAAACCGGCGAATTGCGGCCCGGCGAACGCCTGGCCGCCGCCCTGATCGCGCTCGGCCCCAGTTTCATCAAGTTCGGCCAGTCGCTCGCCACCCGGGCCGACCTGATCGGTGACGACATTGCCAACGACCTCTCGCATCTGCAGGATCGGCTCGACCCGTTCCCCAGCGCCGACGCGCGGGCGATCGTCGCGGCGGAGCTCGAATGTTCCCTCGAAGATGCCTTTCAGAGCTTCGACGACACCCCCGTGGCGGCCGCGTCCATTGCCCAGGTGCACCTCGCCGTCACCACGGAGGGCGCGCCGGTGGCGGTCAAGGTGTTGCGCCCGGGGATCGAGACGAAGTTCGATCGGGACCTCGACCTGTTTGCCTGGATCGCCGAACAGGTGGAACGGAACCGCCCTGATCTGCGCCGGCTCAAGCCGCGGGAAGTGATCCGCACCTTCGCCCGGGTGGTGGCGGCGGAGATGGACTTGCGGCTGGAAGCTGCCGCGGCGTCGGAGCTGGCCGATAATTTCGAAAGCGATCCGAGTTTCCGGGTTCCGGCCATCGATTGGCAGCGGACCGCCCGCCGGGTCCTGACCCTGGAGCGGATCGAGGGCATCCCGATCGACGAGCGCGCCCGGCTCGTGGCCGCCGGGATCGACCCGGACGAAGTGCTCCAGACCGCGTCCCGGGCCTTCTTCCTGCAGGTCTTCCGCGACGGGTTCTTCCATGCGGATCTGCATCCCGGAAACCTGTTCGTGGCCCCGGACGGCGCCCTGCAGGTGGTCGATTTCGGCATCATGGGGCGGCTCGACATGGCCACGCGGCGGTATCTGGGCGAGATGCTGCTGGGGTTCCTGGAAAGCGATTACGGCCGGGTCGCCGATGTCCATTTCCGTGCGGGATATGTGCCGGCCGATCAATCAAGGGATCTGTTCATGCAGGCCTGCCGGTCGATCGGTGAGCCGATTCTCGGCCTGCCCCTCAGCCACATCTCCATCGCCCGGCTTCTCGGACAGCTGTTCAAGGTGACCGAAACCTTCGAGATGGAGGCCCAGCCCCAGCTTCTGCTGCTGCAAAAGACCATGATGGTCGCCGAGGGCGTGGGCCGGCAGCTGAATCCGGATGTCAACATGTGGGAACTGTCGCGCCCGCTCATCGAGGATTGGATGCGCGAAAACCTAGGCCCTGAGGCGCGTCTTCGCGGCGCCGCCCAGGAGATCTGGCAGGGGGTGGAACGCCTGCCTGGTTTCATGGCCAATGTCGAGCGGCTCGCCGCCATCGTCGCCGAAAAGGGCCACCAGCTGCACCCCGACACCATCGCCCGCCTACTGGATGCCGAAGGCGCCCACCAGCGTGCCGCCCGCAGTGGCGCACTCCAGTGGATCATCGCCGCCCTGCTGGCCGCGATCCTGCTGACCCTGGTCTTTAAAACTTTCTAAATTCCAATGGGTTATAAGAAGACTTAAATATTCTTGCAGTATTTTATGGAGAATTGTATTTTATACACAGTTTGTTCGTAAATTAGATGGGGCACCGACGTGCTTGACGGCAAGCGCATCCTTTTGATCGTTCCCGGCGGCATCGCCGCGTACAAGAGCCTGGAGCTCGCCCGCCTGCTCGGTCGGGCCGGCGTCCGGGTCCTCGCCATCCTGACCGAGGCCGGAGCGAAGTTCGTTACGCCGCTGTCGCTGGCCGCGATCACCGGCGAAAAGGTCTATTCCGACCTGTTCTCACTGACCGACGAGAGCGAGATGGGCCATATCCGCCTGGCGCGGGAAGCCGACCTGATCGTGGTCACACCCGCCACCGCCGATATCCTCGCCAAGATGGCCCACGGGATCGCAAACGACCTCGCCACCACGGCCTTGCTTGCCAGCGACAAGCCGGTGATGGCCGCGCCGGCCATGAATGTCCGCATGTGGGAACATCCCGCGACCCGCGCCAACATGGAGACGCTGGCCGCACGCGGGGTGAGGATCGTCGGCCCCGGTGCCGGCGAACTCGCCTGCGGCGAGATGGGCGAAGGGCGGCTAGCCGAGGTCGAGGACATCCTGGCCGCGATCACCGATTTCTTTGCTTCCGGCCAGCCGCTGACCGGCCGCCATGCCATCGTCACCTCCGGCCCGACCCATGAGCCGCTCGACCCGGTCCGCTTCATCGGCAACCGGTCGTCGGGCAAGCAGGGCCATGCCATCGCCACCGCCTTGGCCGGATTGGGGGCGCGGACGACATTGATTTCCGGCCCCGTGGCGGAACCCGATCCGCCGGGTGTCGAGACCGTCCATACCGAGACGGCGATCGAGATGCGCGACGCGGTCCGCGCCGCCCTTCCCGCCGATATCGCGGTGATGGCGGCAGCGGTCGCCGACTGGCGCGCCAAGGAGCCGGCACCGACCAAGATCAAGAAGGGTGAGGGCGAAGCGCCCAAGCTGGAACTGGTGGAGAACCCCGATATTCTCGCCGAAATCAGCCGCAGCGGCAACGCCCGGCCCGGCCTGGTGATCGGCTTCGCCGCCGAAACCGAGAATGTCGTCGCCAACGGCGCTGCCAAGCGCGAGGCCAAGGGCTGCGATTGGATCGTCGCCAACGACGTTTCCGCCGCCGGCGGGGTATTCGGCAGCGATAAGAACACGGTGCACCTGATCCGCGCCGGCGCCACCGAAGATTGGCCCGCCATGACCAAGACGGAAGTGGCCACCCGCCTCGCCGACGCCATCGCCGCCCATTTCGCCGCGGCGTCATGACGGCGGCAGACGAACAAGGGATCGGCGTCAGGATCCAGAGGCTTGCCCATGCGGGGGACCTGCCGCTGCCGGTTTACGCGACGGCTGGAAGTGCGGGAGTCGATCTCGCCGCCGCCGTGGAGACCGAGGTAATCCTGCC
>JAHEKA010000310.1 GCA_024638585.1 Rhodospirillales bacterium | reverse complement strand
TGCGCGGCCTATTTCAGGCCGAACCCTTCGAACCGCTTGTTGAACTTGGCGAGCTGGCCGCCCGAATCGATCAGGCGGTGGACGCCGGTCCAGGCGGGGTGGGACTTCGAATCGATGTCGAGCTTCAGGGTATCGCCGGGCTCGCCCCAGGTGGACCGGGTCTTATAGGTCGAGCCGTCGGTCATCATCACCGTGATCTCGTGATATTGGGGATGGGTATCTTTCTTCATGGCGTTTCCCTCCGGCACCCAAGGCCGCGGCTGAACCCAAATTCCTGGCGCCCGGCCCCGATAGCGGCCTAGCGCGGTGGGTTTAATATCCAATGGGGCGCTAAATTGCAAGAAAAAGGGCGCCCCAAGGCGCCGCCGCCGGGTCGCCAAGAGGGTATATTCGCTTTCCCCATCCGGCTACATTACCGGCCGCAACCGGGCGCCCGGGTTCGGTGCCCCAACGTGGACGGATCGCCCATGAGCAGCGCTTCTCCCAGCACGCCGACGGCTGAAGGCGACGGGCTCGGCCCCGCCAAGGGGCGCCTGGCCGCGCTGGGCCGGTTGTGGCGCTATATCGCGCCCTACAAATTGGCCGTGGCGGGGGCCGCCCTGGCGTTGACGGTGGCCGCCCTCACGGTGCTGACCATGGGGGTGGGCCTGCGCCTCTTGGTGGACGAGGGGTTCACCTCGGGCGAGGCGGGGCTTCTCGACCGCGCCCTGATCGGCCTGCTCGTGGTGATCGTGATCCTGACGGCGGCGACCTATGCGCGCTACTCCTTGGTTTCCTGGCTGGGCGAACGCGTCGTCGCCGACCTGCGCAAGCAGGTCTTTGCCCATGCCTTGACCCTGGATCCCGCGTTTTTCGAGACCACCCGGGTGGGCGATGTGATGAGCCGGATCAGCACCGATACCACCTTGCTGCAGGTGGTGATCGGGTCCTCGGCATCGGTCGCCATGCGCAACGTGTTGCTGCTCACCGGCGGGTTGGTGATGTTGGCGGTGACCAGCCCCCAGCTGACCCTGATGGTCGTGGTGTTCGTACCCGTGGTGGTCGCGCCCATCGTGCTGATCGGCCGGCGGGTGCGCCGCCTGTCGCGGACCAGCCAGGACCGGGTCGCCGATGTCGGTGCCCATGTGGAGGAAAGCCTGAATGCGACGCGCACCATCCAGGCGTTCTGCCACGAGGATGCCGACCGGGCGCAGTTCGATATTCAGGTGGAAGGCGCCTTCGGCGCCGCCGTCAGGCGGGTCCGCGCCCGTGCGGCGCTGACCGCGGTGGTGATCCTGTTGGTGTTCGGCGGCATCGGCATCATCCTGTGGATGGGCGGCCATGACGTGCTGGCCGGGCGCATCACGGCGGGTGAGCTTTCGGCCTTCATCTTCTATGCCGCCCTGGTGGCCGGCGCGACCGGCGCCATCAGCGAGGTGGTGGGCGACCTGCAGCGCGCGGCCGGCGCCACCGAACGTCTGACCGAGCTTCTCGCGGTGCGCCCGGCCATCGCCGCGCCCGCCGACCCGGTGGCGATGCCGGTGCCCGCCCGTGGCGAGGTCGCGTTCGACAACCTCACCTTCCACTATCCGGCGCGGCCCGACACGGCGGCGCTCAAGGATTTCAGCCTGACCATCCGAAGCGGTGAGAAGGTCGCCCTGGTGGGCCCTTCGGGGGCGGGCAAATCGACCGTCTTCCAGCTCTTGCTCAGGTTCTACGACCCCCAGGCCGGGCGCATCACCTTTGACGGCGTCGAGTTGCGCGCCGCCGATCCCAAGGACCTGCGGACGCGCATCGGCCTGGTGCCCCAGGATCCCGTGATCTTTTCGGCGAGCGGCGCCGACAATTTGCGTTACGGCAAGATGGATGCCACCGATGCGGAGATCCGCGCCGCCGCCGAGGCGGCCGCCGCCGATCGTTTCCTCGATGCCCTGCCCGACGGTTTCGACACCTTCCTGGGCGAAAAAGGCGTACGCCTGTCCGGCGGCGAGCGCCAGCGCATCGCCATCGCCCGGGCAATCCTGCGGGATCCCGCCGTCCTCTTGCTGGACGAGGCGACCAGCGCGCTGGATTCGGAAAGCGAAGCGCTGGTGCAGGGCGCCCTTGAACGGCTCATGACCGGACGCACCACACTGATCATCGCCCACCGGTTGGCGACGGTGCTGGAGGCCGACCGCATCGTCGTGCTCGATGAGGGGCGGAACATCGCCCAGGGCACCCACGATCAGTTGATGGCCCAGGGCGGGCTCTATGCCCGGCTTGCGGAATTGCAGTTCGATCAGGACCGGGGACGTGACCCAAGGCCGGGCGCGGCCGCCCTCAGCGCTCGGTAAGCTTCAACTCGATCCGACGGTTGCGGCGGAAGGCCGCATCGCTGCTGCCCGCCGCCAGCGGCTGGTAGGGGCCGAAACCCGTGGCCGCGAGCCGGCTCGGCGCGATCCCCTGGCCGATCAAGTAGCGCACCACCGACAGCGCCCGGGCGGTGGACAGCTCCCAGTTGGAGGGGAAATCCGGCGTGGCGATGGGCCGAATGTCGGTATGGCCGTCGACCCGCAGGATCCAGTTCACGTCCGCCGGAATCTTGGCCGAGATCTCCTTCAGCGCCACGGCCAGGCGCGAGAGCTGCGCCTGGCCCGCCGGATTGAGGGCCGAATCGCCGCTGGCGAACAGCACTTCGGATTGGAAGACGAAGCGGTCGCCCACCACCCGCACGTCGCTGCGGCTGCCGAGGATGTCGCGCAGTTTACCGAAGAATTCCGAGCGGTAGCGCGCCAGTTCCTGCACCTTGCCTGCCAACGCGGCATTGAGCCTGGAGCCCAGATTGGCAATCTGGATGTTTTGCTCCTTGGCCTTCTTCTCCGACGCATCCAGCGCCGTCGACAGCTTCGCGAGCTCCTGGCGCAGGCTGGCGATCTGGTTGTTGAGAAGTGCGGCGCGTCGGCGCGCATCGAGCTCCGCCTTGGTCAGCTCTTCGATTCGCGTCTCGCGCGCTTTCAGTTCTTTCTGGGACAGCTGGGTGCGTTCGCGCTCATCGGCAAGTTGGGCCGCGAGCTTTTTCGACCGGTCGCGCAAGGCGCCGGCCTCGGTCTCGGTTGCCTTGAGCCCGGCGGCGAGGGTGCCCACCTTCTTTTCGAGATCCGCGCGCACCTTGCGCAGCGCGTCGATATCCGCCCTCAGGCTGGCGATCTCCAGCAGCCGCACCCGCACCGTCTCCTTGCCGACCGTCACCTCCTTGAGCGCCGCCTTGAGCTCGCCGGTCAGCCGTTGCACCTCGGCCCGGGCGTCGGCGGCGGTCGATTGCAGCTCCGACAGCCTGAGCGTCAGTCGATCGCGGTCGGCGGTGGAGAGCTGCAACTCGCCCGACAGGCTGGCGACCGTGTTGCGCAGTTCGATATTGGCGCGGCGTTCCAGACCCAGCACCTGGGTCAGTTCGGCGATATTGCTTTCAAGCCGCTTGAGCGCCTGGTCCCGCCCGGCCAGCAGTTCCGAGAGGAAAAACTGGGCCAGGACGAAAACCGTCAGCAGGAAGATGATGACCATCAACAGGGTGGCGAGCGCATCGACGAACCCCGGCCAGATGTCGCCGGCGCCGGAGGAGGGTCTGCGGGCGAGGGTGGCCATGACGCCCTAGAGGCGGTCCCGTCCCGCCGCCTTGTCGCTGCCGGCGGCGATGGTCCGGGCCAGCAGCTTGATTTCCGAGCGCAGTTCCTGCACCGCCTGATCGCGTCCGGAGGAGCTTTCTTCCAGAAGCCGGGCGAGATAGACCTCGATGGTGCGGATATGTTCGCGGGTCGCATCGTCGAAGCCACCCGGCCCCGATTCCATGTTGCCTGCCAAGCGGTCGAGGATGGGCGTGAGCGCCATCTGGCTTTGCGCCAACCGATTGAGCAACCCCTGTTCCGCCTTCATCTGATCGCTGAGGGTGCTGAGGCGCTCGGACAGTTGGGTGAGGGCGGCGGAGCTGGCGATGCGGCCTTCCTCGCCCCGAGCCAGGGTGCGTTGCAGGGAATCCAGGCTTTCGGCCGTCTGTTCGAGCAGCGCCTGGACATAGTCCGGCACCGAACCGTCGCCGCGGCCGAGATTGGGGCCGGCCGACGCCAATCGGGTGA
>JAHEKA010000309.1 GCA_024638585.1 Rhodospirillales bacterium | reverse complement strand
GCCTCAGGGGCCGACGTCGGCGTACCTGCCCCGGAAATAGCCGAGCGGCGCGCCGTCGCCCTGGTGGCTTGCCACCGCTTCGCCGAGGACGATGACATGGTCGCCGGCTTCGACGGTCTTGGAGACCTGGAATTCGGCGACAGCCAACGCGCCCGTGATCAGCGGTACCCCAAGGGTGCCCTCCGAATGGTCGATCGCGGCGAACTTGTCCGGGGTCTTGGAGGCAAAGGTGTTGGAGACCGTTTCCTGGTCGCGGGCCAGGATGTTGAGGGCGAAGGCGCCGGTTTCCAAGAGCGGCACCAGCGTCGCCGATTTCCTGTCGACGCAGGCGAGGAAAGTGGGCGGTTCAAGGCACACGCAGGACACGGCGTTCATGGTGAGCCCGAAGAGCGTTCCGTCCCTGCCCTTGGTGGTCAGCACCACCACGCCGGTCGCGAAACTGCCCGCGAAATCACGCAGCTGGTCTTTGCCGATGGGCAATTGTGCGGCGTTTTCGTCTCCCTGGTCCACGTCTCCCCCTCATTCTTCTTTTAGGAAGCGGATCACTTCGCGGTTGAAGTCTTCCGCACATTCGATATTGCCCATATGGGCCGCATTTTCAAAGACGTAGAGTTGCGCATCCGGAATTTCTGCGATCAGCTCATCGGCATAGCCCGGCAGCCGGAGCGGGTCCTTGGCACCGGCCATGACCAGGGTGGGCACGCGGATCTTCGAATAATCGAGCGATTCGCGCTCGCTGCGCCCGCCAGCCGCGCGGAAGGGCGCACGGAAGCGCGCCGCCGCCGTCGCTTCCCAAGCGCCGGGCAGGCGGGCCAGTTCCTGGCGCCGCGCGATATAGGCGTCGACTTCGGCCCATTGGGGGTTGACGAACATCACCTCGATTATGCGGCGCATGTGTTCGGGTGTCCCGTCATAGGTATTGAGCACCTTGCGTGCGTCGTTATCGGGCGACAGCCCGCCGCCGGAACACGCGACCAGCTTGCGGATCGGCCAGTCGGGTTCATCCCGGCAGGCCACCGTCATGGTCAACCCGCCGGACATGGAGGAGCCGATGACGTAGGCCTCAGTGACGCCCATCTCTTCCAGGAAGCGGCGGATATGGGTGATGCGCTTATCGAACTGGCCGCAGAAATCGAACACCTTGTCGGTCCGCCCGAAGCCCAGGTGATCGGGGGCCAGAACGTGGAAATGTTCGGCGAGCACATCGATGTTGAATTCCCAGCTGAGTTCCGCCGCCCCGCCGAACTCGGCCGAATGCAGCAAAAGCACCGTTGGCGCGCCGCCGCGTGCCCCGGCCTCGAGGTAATGGGTGTTGATGCCGTCGATGGTGATGAACTTGCCGGGTGCGGTCATTGGCCCGCCTCTGCCGCCGCCGCGCAATCGGGTGCGGTCGATGCGGTGCCGAGGTGGCGAATGCGGGGATAGACGTCGCGGGCGAACAGGGTGATGTTGCGCACGGTCTCTTCGTGATCCAGGAAACCCGCCTGCAGCATCCCGAGCAAATGGCCCATGCCGCCGACCCGCTCGTAAAAGGTTTCCACCTGGGCGACGACCTGGTCGGGCGTCCCCGCCATGACCACGCCCTTGTCGATCAGGTAGTCCATCCCTTCGCGGCGGATGGCCGCGGTGCGGCCGGCGAACTCGCCCTTCAGGGCGCGGACATTGATGTCGACGGAGACATATCCCGGCGGATTGCGGAACTGAGGGGCAGTCTTCGACGCGAGGAACCAGCGCAGCGCCTCCGCCCGCTCCCGGGCTTCGGCCTCGGTCTCGCCGACCGCGATCAGGGGCATGAAGCCGACGCGCCGGGTGCCGACCTCTGGACCGTCGGGACAGGCGTTGCGATAGCGGTCAAACAGCTTGCGCACCTGTTCATAAGGCTGAAGGAAGCTCGCGAAATTGAAGCCGCGCTTCGCCACCCGGTCGATATTGGGGCTATCGGTCGAGCCCGTGGTCCAGATCGGCGGATGGGGCTCTTGATACGGCACCGGCCAGATGTTGACGCTGCGCTTGTGCCAATGGGCGCTTTCAAAGCTGAACGGGCCGTCCCGCGTGGTCCAGGCCTTGACCACCAGGTCGATGCCCTCCCACAGGCGCTCCAGGGACTGGGTCGGGTTGGTGTTGGAGCCGAACAGCTCATAGGGCACGCCACGAACGAACCCGGCATCCAGCCGGCCGCGGGAGATGCAGTCCACCATTGCCATCTCTTCGGCGATGCGCACCGGATCCTCCCGGTTGGCGACCGGATTCCCCAACACCAGGATGCGCCCCTTTGATGTTTCCCGCGCCAGGATCGCCGCCGTCAGCGGCACCGCAGCATCGAGGCAGGTGGGTGTCTGGTGATGCTCGTTGAGCATCAGGTTGAGGCCGAGATCGTCGGCGACGATATATTCGTCGAGATAGCGATTGTAGAGATCGGCACCGATTTCGGGGTCGAATTCGGCATTGGACAGGCTGACCCGGTCGGATTCGTACTGGTCCTGCGGGGGCAGATGCGGATAGGGCATCTCCGTGAAATACCAAGCATCCATCGCCGATGTCCGCCCTCGGTGGTGCCGGAAGGGAGCCGCTACTGGGCGGCGGCTCCCGCATTCGCCGGCTTGAAGTCGAACTCCTCGCGGACGCGCGGATAGACCTCCTTGGCGAAGAGCGTCATGCTCTTGACCGTTTCCTCATGGGTCATGTGGCCGGCCTGCTGCATCATCAGGAGCTGGCCGAAGCCGCCGACATGGCCGTAGAACTCCTTGATCTGCTCGAACATCTGGTCCGGCGTGCCGTACATCAGCACGCCCTGCTCTCTGAGATATTCGATGCCCTTGGTGCGCACCGCGTCGGTGCGCCCGGAATAGGTGCCCTTCAGCGCGTTGACGTTGAACGCGACCGGCACGTAGCCCGGCGGGTTGCGGAACTGGGGCGCGGTCTTGGCGCCGAGATACCAGGCGACCTTCTTGGCGAGGCGCTCGGCCTCCTCTTCGGTATCGCCGGTGGCGACCAACGGCATATAGGCGATGTGGCGGCGGACGTCTTCCGGATCGTCGTAGACCGAGGACTCGCGGTAGGCGTCGAACATCTCCCGCACCTTCACGTGCGGCTGCAGGAACATGGCGAAGGTGAACCCGCGCCGCGCCACTTCGCGGATGTTCTCCTTGTCCGAGGACCCGGTAATCCAGACCGGCGGATGGGGCTTCTGGTAGGGCGTCGGCCAGATGTTGACGCTGCGTTTGTGCCAGAACTTGCCCTCGAAATTGAAGCACCCGTCCGGGTGGGTCCAGGCCTTGACGCAGAGGTCGATGCCTTCCCACAGGCGCTCCAGCGTCTGGGTCGGGTTGGTATTGGCGGCGAACACCTCATAGGGGACGCCGCGCACGAACCCCGCGTCCAGCCTGCCCCGGGAGATGCAATCGATCATCGCCATCTCTTCGGCGACGCGGACCGGATCGGCGCGGTTCGACATCGGGTTGCCGAGAATGCAGATGCGTGCCTTGGACGTCTGGCGCGCGAGAATGGCGGCCGAAAGCGGTGCCGCGACATCCAGGCAGGTGGCCGTCTGGTGATGCTCGTTGAGCATGATGTTGAGGCCGAGATCGTCGGCGATGAGGTGCTCGTCGAGATAGCGGTTGTAGAGGTCGGCGCCGAGCTTCGGGTCGAAGTGCTTGTTGGGCAGGCTGACCCGGACGGATGGAACCGTATCGGGATCCGGATGATCCGGATATGGCATTTCGGTGAAGTGCCAGCAATACATGTCTAATCCCTCCCTTCCGCGTCAGGCTGCTTTCTGGCTATCGGCCAGGAACCCGCTCAACACGTCCATGAACGCCGCGGGCTGTTCCAGATGCGGGAAATGCCCGCCATTGTCGATGACCTCGAAACGGGCGCCGGGGATCGCTTCGGCATAGGCCTTGCCGTAATCCGTGGTCACGACCCCATCTTCGGCGCCCCAGATCACCAGGGTCGGCACGTCGATGCGGTGCAGGCGACGCTTGAGTTTCGGGTTGTGCATGTAAGGCTGCCAACAGAACCGGGCGAAGGATTCGCGGTTGCGCGCGACCACTTCGAGTTTCTCGTCGGGCATCTGGGTGTAGTCGATCTC
>JAHEKA010000308.1 GCA_024638585.1 Rhodospirillales bacterium | reverse complement strand
CCACCCCGCTCGATGAGCCAATTACCATCACTATCCCTGCGCAGCTCAAGCCGCGGGGCGTCGAGCTCAAGTTTGTCATCACTGATCCAGCTCACAGCAAACCTGCCAAACCCGATCCCGTCCTCATCAAAGCCGTCGTACAAGCCAACGACTGGTTGGAACAGTTACTATCGGGAAAGGCTAAGACACTCCGGGAGATTGCGGCGAGGGAAGAGTTCCCCGAGCGCTATCTCAGGCGTCTTATAGAACTCGCCTTTCTAGCACCGGATATCACGGAGTCGATCCTCGACGGTCACCAACCTGCCGACCTCACTCTCAAACACCTGATATGCATTATCAAGCTGCCGCTAGCTTGGAACGAGCAGCGCAGACTCTTGGGATTTGCCTGAAGTCTTAACGGCAGAACCCCGCACAACCGCACCCCGGAAATCGTAAACGGAGAAAAGGGGCAGAAGGTCTGCGAATTTCTCCGATCCTGTCTCTCCGTTTTAAAATCTGATCCGACAAGCACGGCAAAGGCCCGCACCGTGCGGGGATCTCAGCGCATACAAGATGCTGGAAACCGCTCCCTGGTTTCTGGAGCAAAGGAATGGCGGAGAGGGTGGGATTCGAACCCACGAGGCGGTTGCCCGCCCACACGCGTTCCAGGCGTGCGCCTTAAGCCACTCGGCCACCTCTCCTGTCACCGGCCCCCAGGAAGGGCCTTGGAAGCCCGGGTGTTCCTATCGGGACCGGGCCGCCCACGGCGCCCGGAGGGTATCCGACAATGGTTAAGGATTCAATTTCGATCGATGGTCCGGAGCTCACGCGGGTTGCGCCGCTTTCTTCCCCGGCGTTAAGCTAGACCGCATTGGGGGCCCGGCCCCCGCAGCCGCTGGCAACCCGCAGGGAAAGACCATGATCCTCCGAACGATCGGCATCCTGCTCGTGCTTGCCGCACTGATCGCGGCGGGTTTCGAAATCTATAACTGGCGGGCAACCGGCACCTACAAGCCGCTGACCACCGGCGAGGTGTGGTACAAGACCCACAAGGCCAGCCTGAACGGAGCTCAGGCCGGCATCCAGCGCCATGTGGCGCCCTGGCTGTGGGACCCACCGATGGTCTGGCTCCTGCAACAACCGGCCTGGGCCGTCGCCGGGGTTCCAGGGCTTTTGTTTCTCCTGATCGGCTTGCGCCGACGGAAGAAACGCCGGCACAGTGCCGTCCGTTTCCCCCATGACGACTGAGCGCGCCGATGAGACGAGACAAGAAAGAGTGAGAACGCAGCCATGAGCGAATCCGCCTCCCTCCAGCAATCCGCTGCGTCCATTCAGGTCCGGCGTATTGCGCCTTATCTCGGCGCCGAAGTCACAGGCCTGGATCTCACCCGGCCGCTTGACGACGCGGTGGTGGCGGCGATCAAAGCCGCCCACGCGGAGCACGAAGTCCTGGTGTTCCCTAATCAGAAGATCGGTTCCGATGACCTCAAACGCTTTGGGCGGTATTTCGGTGAACTTTCGGTCCACCCGTTCTCGACCAACGACGAGGACACCCCCGAGCTCATCGTCTACGACAACAAGGAAGGCAATCCCCCCAGGGCGACGGACCTCTGGCATTCCGATGAGATGTTCCGCGAATGCCCCCCGATGGGCACGGCGCTCTGCGCCAAGATCGTGCCCGAACTGGGCGGCGATACCTGTTTCTGCAGCATGACCTCGGCCTATGAGGCGCTGTCGGACAAGATGCAGAATTTTCTCTCCGGCCTAGAGGCGATCAACGATTTCAAGATCTTCAAGACATTGTTTTCCGAAAGCGAAGAGGACCAGCGTCGGCTGCACGAGTATGAACTGCAATATCCCAAGATCACCCATCCGGTCATCCGCGTTCATCCCATCACCGGGCGCAAGGCGATCTATGTCAGCCGATCCTTCACGGTCGCCATCAAGGGCATGGAGGAAACCGAAAGCGCGATGCTTTTGGAACGTCTCTATCGGCTCAATTCCATGCTGGAGATCCAGTACCGCCACCGTTGGGAGCCCGACATGCTGGTGTTCTGGGACAACCGCTCGGTCCAGCACGCCGCGGTGCACGACTACTATCCCCAGCGGCGTTTGATGGAGCGCGTCACGATTGAGGGCGATAGGCCACAGGGCACCGGTGAGCGGGCCGAAGGCACGGCGTTGCAGCGCTTCAAGCCCGGCAAGGAGATCCCCGATGCCGAGCGCGCGACCCGCTATCACGATGTGAGGCGCCCGTAATCAGACCTCCCGGCGCGCCCTCTCGGTTCAGGGTTAGAGCGGTTTCACCACCCAGGTCATCTCGATTTCGACGCCGGCATCCTCGAACAGCTGGCTGATCGGGCAGCGGTCGACGGCAAGCGCCTTGAGCCGTTCAATCCGATGGTCCGGCTCGTCGGAAGCGAAGGAAATTTCCATGCTGGCGGCGCCGAAGCGCATGACCGGATCGTTGCCGTCTATCCCCGGAATGCGGCCGGTGGAGGTGGAGCAAACCACGTCGAGGTCCTGCATGTTGAACCGCATGGCGTCCTTGACCCGGACGATCTGCACCGACTGGCAGGCGGCGAGGGCCGCGGTGATGGTCTCGAGCGGCCGCGGCGCCGTTCCCGTGCCGCGATTGTCGAGTGCCTCGTCGGTATGGATGTCGAAACCGCTTTCGGTGCGGATCTTGAAATTGACGTTCTCGATCTGAGTCAGTTCGACGGTGCGGGTCTTGTCCCCCACGGTTTCCTTGGTCTTGATCTGCATGGTCTCTCCCCCGCTATTCAACTGAATAAGCTTACCTGATACGGGGCCGGAAACAACTGCGGAACAGCCCGTGGCCCTCAATCCTCGCCGGTCTTCAGTGCGGCGATGAACGCGGATTGAGGAATCTCCACGTTGCCGATCTCGCGCATGCGCTTCTTGCCCGCCTTCTGCTTTTCCAGAAGCTTGCGCTTGCGGGTAATGTCCCCACCGTAGCATTTGGCCGTGACGTCCTTTCGCATGGCGGACAAGGTTTCCCGGGCGATGATCTTGCCGCCGATGGCGGCCTGGATCGCCACCTTGAACAATTGGCGCGGGATCAGATCCTTGAGACGCTGGCAGAGCGCCCGGCCCCGGGCCTCCGCCTGGCTGTCATGAACCACCATGGAAAGGGAATCCACCGGCTCGCCATTGACCAGGATGGCGAGCTTGACCAACTTGCCCTCGCGGTAACCTTCCAGCTGATAGTCGAAGCTGGCATAGCCGCGGGAGACCGACTTCAGCCGGTCGTAGAAATCGTAGACCACTTCGTTCAAGGGCAAGCGGTAGACCACCATGGCCCGGCCGCCGGCATAGGTGAGGTCGATCTGCTCGCCCCGGCGTTCCTGGCAGAGCGACAGCACGGCGCCCAGATAGTCGTCGGGCACCATGATGGTGGCGCGGATCCAGGGTTCTTCCATGCCGGCGATCTGCACCGGGTCGGGCATGTCGGCGGGGTTGTGCAGCTCGATCTCCGAACCGTTAGAGAGGCGGACACGATAAACGACGCTGGGCGCGGTGGTGATGAGGTCGAGGTTGAACTCGCGCTCTAGCCGCTCCTGGATGATCTCCAAGTGCAACAGGCCGAGGAATCCGCATCGGAAGCCGAAGCCCAGCGCGGCGGAGGTCTCCATCTGGTATTCGAAGCTGGCATCGTTGAGCGCCAGCTTGGCAATCGATTCGCGAAGCTTCTCGAAATCGTCGGCATCGGTCGGGAACAGGCCGCAGAACACGACCGGTTGGCTGGGCGCAAACCCAGGAAGCGCCTCGGCCGTGGGCTTGCGCTCCTCGGTGATGGTGTCGCCGACGCGACAATCGGTGATCGTCTTGATGGAGGCGGCGATATAACCGATGGAACCCGGTCCAAGCGCGTCGACCTTGGTGAGTTTCGGGGTGAAGACGCCGACCTCGTCGATCTGATGGACCGCACCGGTGCCCATCATCTCGACCTTCATGCCTTTCCTGATTTCCCCGTCGATCACCCGCACCAGCACGACAACGCCGAGATAGGCGTCGTACCAGCTATCGACCAGCATCGCCTTCAGCGGCGCTTCGGCTTCGCCGTCCGGCGGCGGCAGGCGTTCGATCAGTGCCTCCAGAACGTCCAC
>JAHEKA010000007.1 GCA_024638585.1 Rhodospirillales bacterium | reverse complement strand
CCGCTCAAGGCCGGTGACGTCATCACCCATATCGACGGCCTGCCCATCGAAGGGCTGACGCGCCATGACGTGATCTGGAGCCTGCGCGGCCTGGAGGGCACCCTGGTGAGCCTGACCGTGAGCCGCGAAGACGGCTCCGATCCGATCTCCGCGACCCTCAAACGCGCCCTGATCTTCCCACAGACCGTGGAATTCGAGCGCAAGGGACGGGTCGCCGTGATCCGAATCACCAGCTTCAACCAGCGCACGGCCCGCGATTTTGAAGAAATCATCACCAATATCACCCGGGCACCTGCCGACCGGGCCGAGGGAATCGTGCTGGATCTGCGCGGCAATCCGGGCGGATTGCTGGATCAGGCGGTGGCGGTTGCCGACGTGTTCCTGCGCAGCGGCGTCATTCTCACCACCGGCGGACGCCATCCCGAGAGCGTGCAGCGTTTCAACGCCACCGGGCGGGACCTCACGGACGGCGTGCCCCTGGTCGTCCTGATCAATGGCGGATCCGCCTCGGCGGCGGAAATCGTGGCCTCGGCCCTGCAGGATCGTGGCCGGGCCGTGATCGTGGGGACGAACTCCTATGGCAAGGGCACGGTCCAGAACATCAGCCGTCTGCCCAACGACGGCGAGCTGATCCTGACCTGGTCGCATTTCCGGGCACCATCGGGCTATATCCTCGATCAACTTGGCGTGTTCCCCAATGTTTGTACCTCCGACACTCTTGCCCTGACGGCGGACAAGAACCTTCGTGAACAAGTGCAGCATTCGGTCAGCCGCGCGGCGACGACGCTGACACTCTGGCGAACCCTGTCCCGGATCGATGCGTCCCGGCGCCGGGAAATCCGCGAGATCTGCCCCGACGACTTGGATAAACCGGAGATCGACCTCAAAATCGCCCTGGAAATCCTCACCGATCGGACCCTGTATGCGCGGATGCTCGGCATGTCGTCGCCCAAACTGGCAACGGAGAAGAATTCCCGGCCCGTCAGCAACCTAAAGAGGGTGCCGCCTTCCCCTTGACACGGCGGCCAACAGGGCTATCTTCGCGCCGAAGGACAGCGCGCTACTAAGGATCAGGCCATGGCCAAAGCAAATACGATCGTCATCAAGATGGAATCCACCGCCGGCACGGGCTATTTCTACGTGGCCAAGAAGAACCCGCGCACCCAGACCGAGAAGCTGGAGAAGCGCAAATACGATCCCGTTGCCCGCAAGCACGTGATTTTCAAGGAAAATAAGATCAAATAGGCCCCAACCGGGGTTCAGGGAAAGCCTGATGGGAAGCCGGCGCAAGCCGGCTTTCGCGCGTATTGGGGGAGCTCAGCCGTTGGCGACGCGGCCGGACTGGGCATTGGCGCCGGGCTCGAGTTCGACCCGGTTGCGCCCCTGGCGCTTGGCCTCATAGAGCGCCTCATCGGCCCGGGCCAATAGGGTATCAGGAGCGTCATCATCGCCCTGGCGCGAAGCGACCCCGATGCTGGCGGTCACCGGGACCTCTTGTCCATCGCCAACGCAGAATGGGGTATCGGCGATCACCTGGCGCAGCCGTTCGGCCACGTTGGCAGCCACGTCGATGGCGCATTCCGGCATCACGACCACAAATTCCTCACCGCCGCGCCGGGCCGCGGTATCGAATTCGCGAATGCTGCGCCCCATGCGCGCGGCGATCTCCTTGAGCACCTGATCGCCCACCGCATGGCCGTGGGTATCGTTGACCTTCTTGAAGAAATCGATGTCGAGCATCAAGACGCTGAGCGGCTTGCCGTTGGCGACGGCACGACGCAACGCGGTGTCCATATGGGCGGTGAGATAGCGGTGATTGTAGAGACCGGTCAGATCGTCGGTAAGCGCCAGGGACAGGCTGTGACGATAGTTTTCCTGCAGGTTCTCGCGATAGAGCTTCTGGCGCAATTGGGTCCGCACCCGCACCTTGAGCTCGTTGGCGTCGACCGGACGCACCAGATAGTCATTGATGCCAAGCTCAAACCCCTTGGCCAGGCCGCCCACTTCCTCAGGCTCGATCACCAGCAGGACCGGCATGGTCCGGTATTCCTCCAAGGCGCGGAGCTGGGAGCAGAACCGGAGCCCGTCACTGTCTTCCAGATACAGCGAGGTGATCACCAGTTCGAATCCTTGGGTCAAGGCACCCAATGCCTCCTCGGAGGTGCGGACGCACGAGACCGTCTGCCCGTCCTCTTCCAGCACGCCGGAAACGCGCTCCGCGACGTACTCGTCGGGCTCGACCAACAACACCGACCCGGTGGGATGGTCGGTCAGGTCGAGGCCACCTCCCTGGCCGCTGACGCCCAATTGGCCGTAAGTCTCTTCCTGCATGCGCCACTCGTCGATGGCGCGCTTGATCCGGGCCAGGGAACGGATGCGGGCAAACAGGGTGATGTCGTTGACCGGCTTGGTCAGGAAATCGTCGGCCCCGGCTTCCAGGCCGGTCACCCGGTCGGAGATATCGGACAGCGCCGTCACCATGACCACCGGGATATGGGCCGTTTCGGTATCCGCCTTCAAACGGCGGCAGGTCTCGAAGCCGTCCATTTCCGGCATCATCACATCGAGCAGAATGATATCCGGCGCATTTTCCTTGGCGGCGACCAGGGCCTCGGCCCCGCTGGTGGCGGTGATGACGGTGAAATATTCGGCCGTCAGCTTCGCTTCCAACACCTTGACGTTGGTGGGAAGGTCGTCAACAACCAGGACGCGCGCGGTCATAAGACTATTCCAGAACCTTCTGGATCGTAGAAATGAAGCTGGTCACGGAAATGGGCTTGGCGATATACGCTTCGCATCCCCCTTCCCGGATTTTTTCCTCGTCCCCTTTCATGGCGAACGCGGTCACCGCGATTACCGGAATCGATTTGAGCTCATCGTCTTCCTTGAGCTGACGCGTGACCTCCAGTCCGGAAATCTCCGGCAGCTGAATATCGAGCACGATCAAGTCGGGCCGATGCTCGCGGGCGAGTTCAAGCGCCTCGCGGCCGTCTTGGGTCTGAACCGTGGTGTAGCCGTAGGCCTCCAAGAGGTCGTGGAACAGCTTCATGTTCAGTTCGTTGTCTTCGACGATCAGTATTTTTTGACCCATAGTCAGAGGGACCTTCTTGTCTCGACGTCCCTGCGCGCCGGCATCCGCAACCTGTCGGAGACCGGCGCCCGGTAACGTCGTAGGCAGGGTTTCCGGGCGCATCTCGCCCTTTCGCCTGCTGCACCGATCCATGATGGTCCAACAGTCGTTAGAACTTGGTTAACATTTTATCTTTGCCGGGCCTACAAATTCAGGGATTTTTCAGCCCAATACCGCCGTCTTACGGGCAAGTCGGGCTGGGTAGCGGCTCCAGGGACTTGAGACTTCCTTCGACCGTGAAGCCACCCCAATCCCATTCGAAGTCGTCGGCAACCCCATTGTCGAACAACCGCAGACCCGCCTCATGCTGAGGCTCGGCCTTGCTGCTCTTGAGGGGAAAGAAAGCCAGGCGCATGTGCCAGGATGGGCGGTTTGACAGCTTGTTCTCGGCCTGTTTCTTGGAAGGATTCTTGGTGTGCCGGACCACGATGGCATTGACCTCCATGGCACCTTCCTTGGTCTGCCCATCGAACACCGTCCGCAAGACACTGAACGAGTCCGCCCGGGCGGCGGCGATCAGCTGCTTGACATGGCCAGTCGGGAATACCGTGCCCTTGGGAAGATCGAACCGCGTCCCTTTCGGGCGGGAGAAATCGGCCGTGCCGGCGCCGCCCGCGCGATCAAGCGAGGCGCTCCCCTGGATATCCTCGGTCACCGCCCCATTGCGGGTGGTGCGTGACGTGAAACGATAGGACAGCCCGTCCAGGGATTCGAAGCTGGAGAAGTTGGAATCGGTCTCGATCCGGCTCCCCTCGCTGTTGATCAGAGTCAGCTTGAACCTGTGTTTCAAGGTCCAACCGGCGCAGGACTTGGCCGTTTCCATGGTCATGGAGCCCCGCGCGCCGGCAACGTCGCCGCCCGACCGCACTTGCCCAAGCCGCATCGAATAGGTCGCTTTGTGGGGCGCCAACTTGACCGCGATTCCGTTGCGCACGGGCCCCGCCAGCGCGGGCAGGCTGGACGCCAAGAACGCCGCGATCAAAAGAAGGGAAAATCGATTCAAGGCGACCTCCGTTTTGGCATGCCGATAGTTGGTTGCACGATTATGCCACCCTTTTCCCGGCGGAGATAGGCGCTCGTCGGGCCGAGACAGACGCCGGCGATGGCCCATTTCGCCAATGACCCCTGCCCGGCAGATCTTGCCGGGCCGCGCGCGATGATGCCGGGCAGTCGACGCCCTCCCGGCAAAAAAATCCTCCCAACCATGCGTAAGATACTGAAATCATTTAAGTCTAGATTTGGCATAGTGATTGCTTCCCTGAGGGCGGATGCGTATGTCCCGAGCCGGGGGGTGAGGGACATCCTTTTGAGACCGAGGTCTCGACCGATAAGAGATGAAACAATGGATGCCAAAGTGACGGACAGCAAACACGCGCCTGAGGGCGGTCGGGGAAAAGGACTGGACGATGTCCGGATCCTCAGCCAATTGGAGGCCGCGGCCAAGACCCTTGGATCGGTGATCGGCGGAGGCTCGAAGGGGCGCCCCGCGGAGCGCCGCAACCCCTTGGTCTCGCAGATCCTCGAAACCACCGAAGAGGTCGCCAGTTTCGTGACCGAACAGACCGCCCGGATCGCCTATCTCGAAAACCTGACGCTGACCGACGAATTGACCGGCCTGCGCAATCGGCGCGGCTTCAATGAATTCCTGCAGCGCACCCTCGCCTCCGCCGAACGTTACGGCGATACGGGTGTGCTGGTGTTCTGCGACCTCGATTCATTTAAGGACATCAACGACACCTACGGCCACCATGTGGGCGACATCGTCCTCAAGAAAGTGGCACGGGTGATCGAAGCGGAAGTGCGCGAAACCGACGTGGTGGCCCGCCTCGGCGGCGATGAATTCGCCGTCCTCATGATCCAGACCAACTGGCGCGACGGGCTGAAACGGGCGCAGATGCTCAATCACGCCATGAACCGGACGATCGTCACCCATGAAGGTGAGGAGATCCTGGTCAAGGCCAGTTTCGGTGTCGAACCGTTCGGCCCCAACGACGAGGCCGGCCACCTGGTGGCCCGGGCCGACATGTGCATGTACGTGAACAAGCGCAAGAAGGCTTCGGTGGCGCTCAACAACGCCGCGGAATAAGGCCGTTCGACGTACCGACCGCGGCCCTACCCGGGCCGGAGCCGGTTCACCGCCAGACCTTGGCGAGATCCATGCAGCCCCTGGAGCCCGGCCGATACGCCGTTTTCGGACATGCCTCGGCTAGCCACGCCGACTTAGCGCTTTTCCCCGGAAGCTTGCCGCGGACCTGCCCCGCGGCCGCACGGACATAAGGGCCGAGCATCACCCGGTGGCGCTTGCCGCCCTTATCCCTGCGCGAGACGATGGCGGCGACCCCGGCGGTCTGGCGCCCGGCCTGCTCAAGCGCCCGATCCCAGTTCCGGTACTCACCGACGACGACGTAATAGGCGACTTGCCGCTTTGGCCGAGACGCGGGCATTGCCTTGGCCTTGATCGGACGCGGGGTCTCTGCCTGGCGCTTGGGGGCAGTCTTGGCCTGCGGGGCAACCGGGCTGCGCGGCAGTTGCGGCTCTAGGGCCATCGGCCTTCCGCTCGGGGTGCGTGCCCTGTCGGCGGGCGGGGCCGGTTGGACAGGGCCCGGCGCCGGCGCAACCGAGGCCAGGGCCACGGTCTGATCCCCCGCCGCGGGTGCATCCAATGCCGCCCCCGGGTGGCCGCCATAGATCTGGATTTCCGCTTGGCCGAGCTCGGTGTCTTCGCGGCGCGCCCTGCAGATGGCCTCGCCCTGGGCCATGCGGACGACCGCGCAATCGCGGCTGAAGGCGGCGGAGACGATGTGATCGGTGCTGCTCTTGCCGGTAAAGACGTAAGACACGCCGTCGGCGGCCTGGCTGACCAGGGCGAGCTGGGGCGGCAAGGCGGCGGCGCATCCCGCCAACACGAACGGGACGAACAGGATCGCTATTCGTCGCATCGGGTGCCTCCCCGTATTACCCAGCCTATGGGGGAGCCTAGCGCGGCGTGCTTGACCCGGGGTTAAGGGACTGGCGCCGTCGTTTCGGATTTGAGGCAAATGCGGGCGCTCAGCCCGCCGTGTCTTCGCCGTCCTGACCCGTGCCATCCTGGGCTTGGGACTTGTCCTGGCCGGTCTGGGCCTTGGGCGGCAGGGCGAGGCGGAGGTGAAGCTCCCGCAGCCGCGCCGCGTCCACCTCTGCGGGCGCCCCCATCATCAGGTCTTCGGCCACCTGATTGAACGGGAACAGGATGACTTCGCGGATATTGGGCTCATCGGCCAGAAGCATCACGATGCGGTCGATGCCCGGCGCCGAGCCCCCATGGGGCGGCGCCCCGTAGCGCAGCGCCGACAGCATGCCGCCGAAGCGCTTTTCCAGCTCGTCCCGGCCGTAGCCGGCGATCGCGAACGCTTTCTCCATGATCTCGGGCTTGTGATTCCGGATCGCGCCCGAGGACAGCTCCACCCCATTGCAGACGATGTCGTACTGCCACGCCTTGATCTCCAGCGGATCCTGGGTCTCCAGTGCTTCCAGCCCGCCTTGGGGCATGGAGAACGGGTTGTGGCTGAATTTCACGCCGCCGGTCTCCTCATCGGGCTCATAAAGGGGATAGTCGACGATCCAGCAGAAATCGAACCGGCCCTGTTCGATCAATTCCAGCTCTTCGCCGATCCGGGTCCGGGCCGCGCCGGCAAGATCAGCGGCCGCCGCCGCCGCACCGCCGGCGAAGAACACCGCATCGCCGTCGCCGACGCCCGACAGCTCCTTGAGCCGGTCGAGCCGCGCCTCGTCCAGATGGCGCGCGATCGGTCCCTTCGCTTCCCCGTCATCGAACACGACGTAGCCGAGACCGCCGGCGCCCAGATCCTCCCGCGCCCAGTCATTGAGCTTGTCGAAGAAACTCCGCGGCCGGCTCGCCGCCCCCGGCGCCGGAATGGCCCGCACCACGGCGCCTTTTTCAATGAGTTTGGCGAACAGCGAAAACTTCGATCCCGCGAACACTTCCGTAACGTCGCTGATGGTGAGGGGGTTGCGCAGATCCGGCTTGTCGCTGCCGTATTTCAGCATCGCCTCGTCGAAGGGGATGCGCGGAAACGGCGCCTTGGTGACCGGCCGGCCGCCGCCGAATTCCTCGAAGATGCCGGCAAGCACCGGCTCCAGGGCGGCAAATACGTCGTCCTGGGTGCAAAACGACATCTCGACATCGAGTTGGTAGAACTCGCCGGGAGAGCGGTCGGCCCGGGCGTCCTCGTCACGGAAACACGGTGCTATCTGAAAATACTTGTCGAACCCGGCGATCATCAGGAGCTGCTTGAACTGCTGGGGCGCCTGGGGCAGCGCATAGAAATGCCCGGGATGGAGCCGCGAGGGCACCAGATAATCCCGTGCCCCTTCCGGCGACGATGCGGTCAGGATCGGGGTCTGGAACTCGCGAAATCCCGCCTCGGTCAGCCGCCGTCGGATCGAGGCGACCACCTCGGCCCTCAGGATGATGTTGCGCTGCATTTTCTCGCGCCGGAGGTCGAGGAACCGGTAGCGAAGGCGCGTTTCCTCACCGTAATCGGTATCGGAATTGACCTGAAGCGGCAAGGCGTCGGCCTCGGCCAGGACCTCGACCTCGTCGATGGCCACCTCGACCTCGCCGGTGGGCAGCCGGGGGTTGACCGTGTCCTCGGTGCGGGCCACCACCTTGCCGGTCACCGCGATGACGTATTCCAGCCGGGCCTCGTCGACCGGCTTGAAATTCGCGGCCGAAGATTCGATCACGCATTGGGTCAAGCCGTAATGGTCGCGCAGGTCCACGAACAGCAGGTTACCGTGATCGCGCTTGCGGTGAATCCAACCGGAAATGCGCACGGTTTCGCCGATATGGTCGGTACGCAATTCGCCGCAGGTATGGGTACGGTAAGGGTGCATCGCGGTCAAAGGCTCGTCTCCAGATGGGGCCAGGTGGGGTCCGCATGGGAAAAGCCATGCTTCGGGGTCGGTTGTCAAGGACTGACCCTCAGCCACGCCCCGGGGACGCAAGGCTTCGGGCGGTGGCCTAAATCGTGTATAGCTTGCCCCCATGATTACGATTACAGAGACCGCGGCGCTGCGGGCGTTCTGCGAATCGCTTGCCGGCGCCGAATTCGTTACCGTCGATACCGAATTCATGCGCGAGCGCACCTATTGGCCGAAGCTGTGCCTGGTCCAGCTCGGCGGGCCGCAGGAAGCGGCGGTAATCGACGCCCTGGCCGAAGGGTTGGACCTCAGCCCCCTGATCCGCTTGCTCAACGATGAACCGGTGTTGAAGGTCTTTCACGCCGCGCGCCAGGACATCGAAATTTTCCACCACATGACCGGCACGGTGCCCAACCCGGTGTTCGACACCCAGATTGCCGGCATGGTGTGCGGTTTCGGCGAATCGGTCGGATACGAAACGCTGGTCTCCAAGCTCGCCAAGGCACGAATCGACAAGTCGATGCGCTTCACCGATTGGTCGAGGCGCCCGCTCTCGGAAAAACAGCTGCAATACGCGCTGTCCGACGTGACCCATTTGCGGGTCGCCTACGAGAAGCTGGCCGACCGGTTGGAGCGCAACCGGCGCGCCCCCTGGCTGGAAGAAGAGATCGCCGTCCTCACGTCTCCCGCCACCTACACGGTCGAGCCGGAAGACGCTTGGCGCCGCATCAAGTTCCGCGGCAACCGGCCCCGGTTCATCTGTGTGCTGCAGGCGCTTGCCGCCTGGCGCGAACGCGAAGCCCAGAACCGCGACGTGCCGCGCAACCGGGTACTGCGCGACGACGTGCTTCTCGACATCGCGGCGCGCATGCCGCAAACGCCCCAGGACCTTGTCAAGACACGGACGGTGGGCCGCAATGGACTGGGGAAAGCGGTCACCGAGGGAGTCCTCGCCGCCGTCGCCGAAGGCAGGGCGGTCCCGGAGGAAAACTGTCCCGCCCTCAAACGGAGCGAGCCCCTGCCGCGCGGCATCGGGCCGCTTGTCGACCTGTTCCGGGTTCTCCTCAAGATGAAATGCGACGAGAACGGCGTCGCCCAAAAGCTGGTCGCCTCGGTCGCCGATCTCGAACAGATCGCCGCCAACGACGATGCCGATATCCGCGCGCTTAAGGGATGGCGCCGCGAACTGTTCGGCGAAGACGCCCTCAGAATCAAACATGGGGCCCTCGCCCTCGCCGCCGACGGCACCCAGGTCCGCCTTATTGCGGTGCCGCCGGACGGCGGGACTGCCTGACGACCGGTGAGCGGGTTGCGACGACCGGGTTGCGCCCGCGTCAATGCCCTTCGGCAAGAACCTCGCGGATCAAGGGTATGGTGACAGCGCGCCCCTGGGCGAGCGCCCGGCGGTCGATCGCTTCGACCAGCCTGGAGGCGGCTTCGAAGCTGCGCTCCATCCGACGCGTCAGAAAACGGACGGCGTCGACGCCGACTTGAAGCTGGCGGTCGGCAAACAGTTTGACGACAAGGGCGGCGATCAGGGCATCGTCCGGGACGCCGATCTCGGCCACCGGGATGGCGCCCAGGCGGGAACGCAGATCGGGCAAGCGCACGGGCCAGCGCGCCGGCGGCTCGGCCCCGGTCAGCAACAGCCTCCCCTTGAGCCCATGCAGGGTGTTGAGCAGGTGGAACAGGGCCTGTTCTTGCCCTTCGGTCCCCGCCAGCCGTTCGGCATCGTCGAGGATCATTGGATCGGTGCCCAGCACCAGCCCCCCTTCCGGCCGCCCCAGTTCGGATGCATCAATGAACCGGGCGCCACTGACCGCGGCCCAGACCGATGCCAGGTGGGTCTTGCCCGATCCCGCCGGGCCGGCGACCGCCAGGGCCGGCGTGTCCCATTCGGGCCAGCGGTCGATCCAGCGCACCGCCGCCTCGTTGCAGGGCGCCACCAGAAAATCGTCGCCGCCCAGGCTCGGCCTCAGCGGCAGGGGAAGCGGAAGCTGGCCCTCCCCGACCTCATGCCCATCGGTGGGGTTAGTCGTTCGGCGCGCCGTCACGGTCCGATTTTTCCGAGCGCGCGCCATCCGGCGGCGGGGCCTCGGGCCCGGGGTTGTCCAGGGCCGGCGCCGGTGGCCCCCGCCCCTGATAGATGCTGCTGTCGACATACTGCTTGGCAAGGAAACGGACCAAGACACCCACCACCGCGGCCACGGGCACCGAGAGGAGGACGCCCACGAACCCGGCAATGGTGCCGCCGGCCAATAGGGCGAACATGATCCAAACCGGGTGAAGGCGGATGCGGCCGCCGACCAGGGTCGGCGTCAGGAAATTCCCCTCCAACACCTGGCCGGCCACGAAGACGGCCGCCACCATGGCGATCGGCCCCCATTCGGAATACTGGAACAGGGCCATCCCCACCGCCGCGATAAAGCCGGCGATGGCGCCGACAAACGGCACGAAGGAAACCAGCCCCGCGCCGATGCCGATCACCAAACCGAAATCGAGCCCGATCAGGGACAGCGCCAGGCCGTAAAGTACCGCCAGGATGAAACACACCGCCCCCATGCCGCGCACGAATCCCGACACCATCTCATCGGCTTCCAGAACCAGCGCACGGATGGTGGGGGCATGATCCCGGGGCAGCCAGGAATCCACGGTCTTCAGGATCTGGGGCCAATCCCGGAGAATGTAGAAAGCCACGATCGGCGTGATGAACACCAGTGACAGCAGGTTGAAGAAGGCAAGGCCGCCGCTCCACAGATTGCCGAGCATCCGGCCCACGAACTTGAACGCATCCCCCGCGAACCCCCCGGCAGCCGATTTGATCCGCTCGAGATCCTCCGGCGACAGTTCGGCGCTGAGGCGGGCGATGACCGCCGTCAGCCGGGTCTGAGCCGCCTCCAGCAGCTTAGGCAGCTTGGCGGAGAACTCGGCAAGCTGTCGCTCCAGGACCGGGACCAGCAGGAACACGGCCAGGACGAAGAACAGGAAGAAAAGGAGCAGCACCAGGCTGGTCGCCCAGGTCCGGTTGAGCCGCATGGTGCCCAGCTTGTCGACCGCCGGATCGAAGAAATAGGCGATGGCGAAGCCTGCCACGAAGGGCAGCAGCACCGGACTGAAAACCCGGATCGCCAGGCCGAAAACGACCAGGCCCAATACCCAGAACAGCGCTTGACGGGTCGGCGTCATGAGGAGCGGCCCTCCAGCGATGCGGCCTTGGCGGCCCAGGCGACGATGTAGCCACCACCGGACGCCACGGTGGTGGCGGCAACGAGGTACACACCGAGGATGATGGCGATGTCCGCCTCAATGTCCAATGCGTGCGCGCCCAGCACCAATCCAGCCAACAGGATCTGCGCCAAGGTATTGATCTTGCTGATATATAAAGGCTCCATCTTCAGGTTCTGGGTGAGCAGGTGATACAGCATCGCGCCGCCGATGATGAGGACGTCCCGGGACACCACCAGGATGACGATCCAATTGGGCAGATAACCCTCGGTCCCCAGCGTGACGTAGATGCTCATCAGGAGCGCCTTGTCCGCCAGCGGGTCGAGATATTCCCCCACAACCGATATGCACGACAGCCGCCGCGCCAGGAACCCATCCACCGCATCGGAGATGCCGGCGCTGACGAAAAGCCAGAACGCCAATCCCATCTCATCGTCGAGGATGGCCCACACCACCACGGGCACCAGCAAGAGGCGGGCCAGGGAGATCAAATTCGGCAGGTTCATGGGAGGCCGGAGGCATTGGGCGGTGGGGGAATGGAGGGGGCCGGTCCCGGGGCCGGATTTCCGACGGCGCCCGGCGGCGGCGCTGTCGGGCGACCCGCGCCGGTGCGGCCGCTTCCCCCGATTGATGGCGGCGTCGGCGTCACCGGGGCGACCTCGGCACCGCCGCCGACCGGCGCCGGCGCGGGGCCGGGACGCGGTGCGAGCGTGCCACGCCGTCCCGCACGCCGCAATATCCAGGATGTGGGCCCGCGCTCCAGCGCGATGTCTTTTTGACGCAGTGCCAGGGTCAACTGCTCCTCATTGCCGAGATACCGGATCCGCAGCCATGCCTCGTTACGGGAAAGATACAGCAGATCGCTCTCGCGAATGAAGGCGACGTCGCCGAGGCGCCGTTTGATCCCCAGCCAGTCGGAGAGGGACGAGATCGGCACCGTCGCGGTCAGCTCGCTGCTGGCACCGAATTGCAGCCGGTTGTTTCGCTTCCATTCCTCCTGGATCTGGCTGGCGATCGCACCGGCGGCCCGGGTCAGCGCCGCGTTTTCGTCTTCGCCAGGGCGTAGCGCGAAGGATTCCGAGCGGACGGCCGGCGCGGTTCCGACCCCCATCCGCCGCATCGTCACCTGCAAATCGGATTGGCCGGGCTGACCCGCCTCGCCGGCGGCACCCTGGCGGAAACCCGCAATCACCACTAGGGCCTCCGCTGCCCCGTACTGGCGCGCAATCGTCGCGATCCGCTGCGCATCGCCGCGCACCGCCTGTTCGGCGCTGATGATCGCAACGTCGTTGACGTCGCCCCGCGGGCGCAGCAGGGGCACCAAACCATCGGCCTGAGGCAAAGCCGCCCAGACGTCCCGCCACGGGTTGGGCGTGCCCCACAGGGAATAGGCCCCGGCGGACTCGTAGACCGGCAGGACCAAGACCGGCCTGCTGCGCGTTTCGGCGAACCCGACATTGCGGCTGCGCAACAGCTCGCGCACCGAGTCGGGCTTGAAGCGGACGTCGAGGACGGCCAGGTAACGCACCGAAGATGTCTTCTCGCTTCTGACCTCGAAATCACGGACCAGCTGGGTCATCGTTGCGTATGGCACCGGGCCGAGCCGCGGCCGGTCGGCGGCCAGGATGATGCGGTCGAACAGGCGATTGAGCGCCTTTCTCTGGCCCTCCGGCAAGGCTCGGTCACGGGCTTTGGCCACGGTTTCGGCCGTGGCATCGACCTCGACGCCGGATACCTTGAATACATCAGTCCCGCCTTGGGCCCGAGCCTCCCCGGCCGAGACCGCCAACAACCCGGCGAGCAGGCAGGCGAACGCCCCGATTCCGGCGACGCGCCGCGCGCGGTTCCGCGATCCCGTTCGGGCGTGCTTTCCGATTTGGGGTGATTGGGCCATTACAAACCGTCGTAGATACATTATTTTAGCCGCGGATTCGGATCTCAGTCGCGGCCTACAGCTTCGCCCGGCCCGCCCCGCACCGATTTCGGCGGGCTCGGGAGGCGGTAATTTCGGCGGAATCTACCATGTATGAGGCGAGGAGGAACCCATTAAGCGCGGGACGTATAAAGAGGCCGGTGTCGACATAGAGGCGGGCAACGATCTGGTGGCCCGAATCGGTCCACTGGCCCGGGCGACGGAGCGCAGCGGCGTGATGACCGGGCTGGGCGGTTTCGGCGGGCTGTTCGACATCAAAGCGGCGGGCTTCGAGGACCCCATCCTGGTCGCCGCCACCGACGGGGTCGGCACCAAGCTGCGGATCGCCATCGATTCAGGCCGGCTTGGCACCGTGGGCATCGATCTCGTCGCCATGTGTGTCAACGATCTCGTGGTCCAAGGTGCCGAACCCTTGTTTTTCCTGGATTATTTCGCAACCGGCTCCCTCGACGTGGAGTCCGCCGAAGCCGTTGTCGGGGGCATTGCCGCGGGCTGCGGCCAAGCCGGATGCGCCTTGATCGGCGGAGAAACCGCGGAAATGCCAGGCATGTATAAGGATGACGATTTCGACCTCGCAGGTTTCGCCGTCGGCGCCGTGGAACGGGCCGATGTTCTGACCGGCGCAGAGACGCACGAAGGCTGTGTGGTGCTGGGCATCGCCGCGTCGGGCCTGCACGCAAACGGCTTTTCCCTGGTGCGAAAGATCGTAGCGGATCCGGGTCTGGAGTGGGACGCCCCCGCCCCCTTTGCGCCCGAAAGGAGCCTGGGCGACACCCTGCTGACCCCCACCCGAATCTATGTCAAATCCTGCCTCGCCGCCATCGCCGCGGGCGGCGTCAGGGGGCTCGCCCACATCACCGGAGGCGGTCTGATCGAGAACATCCCCCGCGTCTTGGGATCGAACCTGCGCGCCGAGCTTGACGCTTCGACCTGGCCCCTGCCGCCGGTTTTCCGGTGGCTGGCGGACGAAGGGGGCCTGGATTCGGCGGAACTCGCCCGCACGTTCAACTGCGGCATCGGCATGGCGGTGATCGCCGAGGCGGAGGCGGCGGACGGCCTCACCCGGCGCCTGACCGATGCCGGTGAAACGGTCTACCGGATCGGCACGATAGAACGCGCGCCGGACGGGCCTCAGGATACGGTCATTTCGGCCACGGACAGAGCATGGCGCGGCTGAAGACAGGGGTGCTGATCTCCGGCTCGGGCACCAACCTGCAGGCGCTGCTGGATGCCGCCCAGGACCCCGACTATCCGGCCGAGATCACCCTGGTCATTTCGAACAGATCGGATGCCGCGGGCCTTGCGCGGGCAGAGAAGGCCGGTGTTGCCACCCAGGTCATCGACCACCGCGAATTCGCCGACCGCGCTTCGTTCGACCAGGCCCTGGATACGGCACTCAAGGCGGCAGGTTGTGCGTTCGTGTGCCTCGCCGGTTTCATGCGCCTGCTGACGGCTGACTTCACCGAATCCTGGCGCGACAAGCTGATCAACATCCATCCGGCCCTGCTGCCGTCCTTCAAGGGACTCGATGCCCAGGCCCAGGCGCTTGCCGCCGGCGCGCGGATCAGCGGCTGCACGGTCCACTTCGTACGCCCGGAAATGGACGCGGGCCCCATCATCGTCCAGGGCGCGGTGCCGGTTCTGGACGGCGACGATGAAGCCGCACTCGCCGCCCGCATCCTTGAAGTCGAGCACCGCATCTACCCCCTGGCATTGCGGCTGATTGCCGACGGGCGGGTATCGGTGGCAGGGGACCAGGTGCGGATCAGCGGCGCCAACGGCGCCGGCGACGCGGCGCTGATCTCGCCCGCGGGATAACAGGCGGCAGCGTAGAAGACTTTATTTTCGCCCCGCGGGCGGGTATAGCTGGATTAGCGGAGATATCGGACCGACGACGACGAGGAGAACCCCATGGCCGATAGCGATCCTCTTGACGATCTCGATTCCCACGAGGAGATGTGGGGCAACTTCGTAAAGATGATGATTTACGCTGGCGCCATCACCGTGGTCACCCTGATCCTGCTGGCGCTCTTCCTGCTTTAGGCCTGCTCCGGCGCGCGGTCGTGCCTTAGCCGACGACTTCCTCATCGGAAAAGAAGAAAGCGATTTCCTGAGCCGCGGTTTCCGGTCCATCGGAACCGTGCACCGAATTGGCCTCGATCGATTCGGCGAAATCCTTGCGGATGGTTCCTTCCGCCGCCTCCGCTGGATTGGTCGCGCCCATGATCTCCCTATTGCGGGCGATCGCGTTGTCCCCTTCCAGGACCTGCACCACCACGGGACCGGACGTCATGAATGTGCACAGACCGTCGAAGAACGGCCGCTCCTTGTGGACCGAATAGAAAGCTTCCGCCTGTTCACGGCTGAGCCTGAGGCGCTTCTGGGCGATGATCCTGAGCCCCGCCTTTTCGAAGCGGGCGCAGATCTCGCCGGTCAGGTTGCGGGCGGTGGCATCGGGTTTGATGATGGAAAGGGTGCGTTCACTTGCCATGGGATCGGGAACTCCGTAACGGTTGTGCGCCGCGCTTATAAACGGATCGGCGACCAAGGGCAAGAGAGGCGCCGCCATCGGCCCTCTCTTCGGGGCTCAACCGTCTTGGAGCCTCACGGATCCTGCTTGCGCCAGGCGCCGCGTTCGTCCTGACGCCAATAGGTCAGGTCGTGGCCGGCCTCCTTGTAGGTCTTCCAGTGCGCCCGCGCCGCCCCTAGCGCCGCCTCGTCACGCCCGTCGAACAATTCCAGGCAGCGGCCATAGTCTTCGAGCATGTCGGATTCGGCACCGTCGGTCAGGAACAGAACGTTCGCCCCCGCCGGATTGTCGTCATCGGTGGTCAACCACACCGGCTGATCCGGGCCATTGCCGTCCCGCGCCGACCCATGGGGCAGGAAGGCGCCCTGTTCATAGGTCCAAAGGGCCGCGTTCAGTGCCTCGACACGCTCCGTCGAGCCGGCCTTGACCACCGCCTTGTAGCCGCCCTGCAAAGCCTTTTCCAAAAGCTTGGCCAACGCGCCTTCGAGGTTGGATCGTTCGAGGTGATAGAAGGCGATCTCCGTCACGACGCCACCTCCGCAGGTCTAGCGGGTTTCGTAGTGGTCCGCTACCAGGCGATCGAGCAGACGCACGCCGAAGCCGGTGCCCCCCGGTTCCGCCGTGGCAGAGCCGTTGGTCGACCACGTGACCCCGGCGATATCGAGATGGGCCCAGGGCACCTTGTTGACGAAGCGCTGCAGGAATTGGGCCGCGGTAATGGAACCGGCGCCGCCGCCCGACGAGATATTCTGAACATCTGCCGCCTTGGAATCGATCATCTTGTCGTAATCGCTGCCGAGAGGCATGCGCCAGACCTTTTCCCCGACCGCTTCGCCGGCTTCGGTCAACCGCTTGGACAACTCGTCATTATTGGAGAACA